>JAYSVL010000389.1:0-15348 GCA_043718595.1 Gemmatimonadaceae bacterium | reverse complement strand
ATATGCTGTTTTGTTAATGGCTTGATAGTGTATGTAAATCTCTACGTGGTGGAGTTTCTGGTTTTCGGGCGAGCATTGAACTTGCCGTAGGTCGTGGTGTTTGAAGGTGTTGCGCCGTCTGGGGTTTCCCGTCCCGTCTCACGGAGTTTTCATGTTCGGTCTATCGTCAAGGTTTGGTTTGTGCCATTCGGCAGCTGGCGCCGCGGCCGTCGCCGTGCTGGCCGCGGCTCATCCTATAGAGGCACAGGTGACCACTACTCCCATTCCGCAGATCTCCATCCAGGCTCGCGGTGAGGTGCAGGTCGCGCCCGATCGCGCCCGCGTACAGGTCGGCGTGGAGACGCAGGCCAAGACTGCCGCACTCGCCGCGGCGGAAAACAGCAAGAAGCAAACGGCGGTTCTCGCGGCGATCCGGGCCCTGGGGATTCCGTCGTCATCGATTAGTACGCTCAACTTCAGTGTGTCGCCCGTACAGCGGTACGACGAGAAGGAACGGAAGGTGATCGTTGACGGCTACACCGTGAGCAACATCGTCCAAGTGGAGACGGACAAGCTGGAGCAGACCGGCGGAATCATTGACGCGGCTCTCACCAACGGATCCAACCGAATCGCCGGTTTGGACTTTATGGTGAAGGACGCCTCGAAGGCACGTGACGCCGCACTGACGCTAGCTGTCGAGTCCGCTCGTCGTCAGGCTGACGTTGCGGCGAAGGCCGCCGGTGGCCGTATTCTGGATTTGATCGAGCTTTCAGTGAACGATTTCGAACGCCCAGAGCCGCGCCCGACGATGATGGTATCACGGGCGATGGCGTCCGATGCGGCGCCGACGCCGATCAGCGAAGGCACGAGTACTGTCGCCGTAACCGTCATGACGAGATGGCGGTTCGAGCGTAAGTAACTTAGCGACAACAGCTTGCATGGGTGGCGGCGATCCTGGATCGTCGCCGCGTTGCATTGTTGGCATTTGTTTCACGTGAAACAGCGTGATCGAGGACGAATAGCAGCAACAGCAATTTGACGCGGAGGTTCGGCTGAGGACCGCTGAGCACGCAGAGGACTTCCTCAGAAGCGATTTTTGCTGTCCTCCGCGTACTCCGTGCTCCTCCGCTGCACTCCGCGTCTAAGCAGTTACGGTTGCAGTTTTCAATTGACAACAGCATGAACAGCATTTGACGCGGAGTGCAGGGGAGGACCGCTGAGCACGCAGAGGACTTCCTCAGAAGCGATTTTTGCTGTCCTCCGCGTACTCCCGTGCTCCCTAGCTGAACTCCGCGACCATGCTGTTGCGGTTGCAGTTTTCAATTGACAACAGCATGAACAGCGTTTTGACGCGGAGTGCAGCGGAGGACCGCTGAGTGCGCAGAGGACCTCCTCAGGAGCGATTTTGGCTGTCCTCCGCGTACTCCGTGCTCCTCCGCTGCACTCCGCGTCTAAAGAAGTTGCGGTTGCAGTTTCTCTGAAGATCTTCAGCGTTTCACGTGAAACACGGGTAATGCGTAGTTTCCGCACCGTTGGCAGCGTTTTGGCATGGTCCCTGGACAGCAGCGACCCTATACTACGCCTCCCGCAAACCCTCTACCTGCCCTGTGGGACGCATACTCGCTATCGCCAATCAGAAAGGCGGCGTTGGAAAAACCACCACCGCCGTGAACCTCGCCGCCTCGCTCGCCGTGGCCGAACAGCGCACGCTCCTGATCGACGCTGATCCGCAAGGAAATGCGACCAGTGGCTGCGGTCTCGCTCGCTCCGATTTCAACGCTACTACGTACGACGTTCTCATCGGCGACGCCACCATGGACGACGCCATTGTCCACGCCGTCCACTTCAAGCACCTCGATCTCCTCCCCACCACCCCAGACCTCGCGGGCGCTGAGGTCGAGCTGGTAGACGCCGACGATCGCGGAAGGCGCATGAAACACGCGCTCGGCAATATTCGCGAGCGATACGACTTCGTCCTGATCGACTGCCCGCCGTCACTCGGACTGATCACCCTCAATATGTTGGTCGCCGCCGACGCACTGCTCATCCCGCTCCAGTGCGAATACTACGCGCTCGAAGGCCTCTCCCAGCTACTCGGCACCGTCCATCGCGTCCAGGATGAACTGAACCCGACGCTCGATGTCGACAGCGTCTTGCTCACCATGTACGACTCGCGACTCAATCTCTCGCGCCAGGTCGTTGCCGACGCTCGCGAACACTTCGGCGATCGTGTCTTCGAAACCGTCATTCCCCGCAATATCCGGCTCGCCGAAGCGCCAAGTTTTGGGAAACCCATCGTGGTGTACGACATCGCATCGGTTGGAGCCCAAGCATACATGGCTGTGGCGCGCGAGCTGATTACGCGCACCAGAATACACGCCGAACCGACACCGCAGTAGGTCACCCACCTCCGCTCGCCCTTTATCCGAATTTTATGGCTACCTCAGAATCGCCTCGTCGGCTAGGACGCGGACTCGATGCGCTCCTCGCCCGAAAGGAGCCCGCCCGAGATATCGCCACACCGTACCTGAGCGAGCCACTCCGACCGCCCAGTGCCCTGCAGTCGCTGCCGATCAGCGCCATTCGCCCCAATCCGTTTCAGCCGAGGCGCGAATTCCGGGCAGACGAACTGGCCGAACTCGAGGCAAGCCTGCGCGCGAACGGGCTCCTGCAGCCCGTCTCCGTTCGGCCCGCACCCACCGGTGTCGGCTACGAACTCATCGCCGGCGAGCGACGACTGCGCGCCGCTACTCAGATTGGCTGGACCGAGATTGCCGCCATCGTCCGCCCTACCGACGATCGCGCCACACTCACCCTCGCGATGGTCGAGAATCTGCAACGCAGTGACCTCGACCCCATCGAAGAGGCCGACGGCTACCAGCGCCTCATCGATGACTTCCGACTCTCCCAGCAGGACGTGGCAGACGTCGTCGGAAAAAATCGCTCAACCGTCGCCAATGCCCTTCGGCTCCTGCAGCTGCCAGTGGCCGTGCAACGTATGGTGCAGGAGCAGCAGTTATCTGCCGGCCATGCGCGCGCCATGCTCGCGCTGAGCAATGCGACCGCCATCCTCGAGCTGGCACGAGAGACGGTGCAAAACGGTTTGTCCGTGCGCGAAGTGGAACGACGCGTCCAGGCGCAGCGCGCTACCCCCCCAGCGAGCGGACGGAAGCCAGCCAGCGTATCCGCACCGCCGAAACCGGCCACGGCAGAAGTTCGCCGGATCGAGGAACTGCTCCGCAAGAAGCTCCAGACCGGGGTATCACTGCATATGACGGGCGCGCAGAAAGGTGAGGTTCGAATCGAGTTTTACTCCAACGACGACCTCGAACGCGTTCTTGAGACCTTCGGTGTTTCCATCGACGATTAAGAACATTATCTGTACACTAACACGCCATATTAAAGGCATTTCGATGAAAAGAACACGGATTCTTGTCGCCGCACTTCTACTCATCGCCGCTTGTAACAAAGCGGCCGACGCACCGAAAGCCGCTGACGGAGCGCTGACGGCACCAAAAAAGATCCGCGTTGCTCTGCTGACCCCTGGGCCCACGACCGACCACTCCTGGAACGGTGGCGCCCTTGATGGACTCAAGGCGTTGCGCGATTCGCTTGGCGCCGACATCTCTAACATTCAGACAAAAACGCCGGCACAGTTTGAGGAAAACCTGCGGCAGTACGGGGCGCAGAACTACGACCTCGTGATCGGGCACGGCTTTGAGTATCAGGACGCCGCCAGTCGTGTTGCCCCGTCGTACCCAAAGACCACCTATGTCGTGACCAGCGGCCGAGTGACCGGCCCCAATCTTGGTGGGATCAGCTTCGCCTTCGAGGAGTCGTCGTACGAGGCCGGGATCGTGGCCGGCGCGATGACCAAGTCCAACGTCATCGGTCTGATTGCCGGTCAAGAGATCCCGCCGGTCAAAACCAGCTTTCAGGCGTTCGAGATGGGTGCCAAGTCCGTGAACCCAAAGGTCAAAGTGCTGACGGCATACATCGGCAACTGGGAAGACGTTAGTGCGGCGAAGGAGCAGGCGCTCGCGCAGATCGCGCGCGGCGCTGACATCATTTTTCAGAATGCAGACGCCGCTGGGCTCGGCGTCTTTCAGGCCGCGCGTGAAAAGAAGGTGCTCACCTTTGGCACCAACTCCAATCAAAACGATGTCGCGCCAGACGTCGTCATCGGCAGCGTGTATATCGACTTGCCAAAGGCCTTTCTGCTGGTCGCGCGCGAAGTGGAGAGTGGTCAGTTCAAGGGTCGCGTCTTTACGCTGGGTGTGAGGGAAGATGTCGTCGCCTTCATTCCCAACCCCGCTATGCGCGCACGCATCCCGGCAACAGCTCTCGCTACGGCGGATTCTGTGCACCGGCTCCTGCGCGCCGGAACGTTTCGCGCGCTTGATGTCCTGCTGCAAGGCACCGACGCCGCAAAACCCATCACGCCGTGACTGCCGCACTCGCGGACGTACCGCGTGCGAGCGCGTTGGCGGATGTAGTTCGCGCGCTCGACGCAGAACTGCGCACGGCGCAGATCCCGGATTATCCTGGCGCACTCAACGGATTGCAGGTCGCGAACGCGGGTACGGTCCATCGTGTTGCCGTTGCCGTAGACGCGTCGCGCGCCGCCATCACCGAAGCGAGTCGCGCGGGCGCAGACTTACTGATCGTGCACCACGGCTTGTTTTGGGGCGGCGTGCAGCCACTGGTCGGTGTGCACTACGAAAAGCATCGCCTGCTCGTCGTCAACAACATCGCGGTCTACTCGTCGCATTTACCCCTCGACATGCATGCGTCGCTTGGCAACAACGCGCGACTTGCTCACGCATTGTCACTCACTCCGAGCGCAGGTTTCGCTAACTACAAGTCCGTCGACATCGGCGTGATGGGTGTCGCCGACGAGCCAACTGACGCGATCGTTAGTCGCGTTACCGCGTTCAGCGCGCAGTACGGTGGGCATACGCGCACATCTGTTGCCACCAGTGGACGCGTCACACGACGATGGGCGATGTGCACTGGCGGTGGCGCCACCGCCGACACGCTGCGTGAAGCACGCGAGAAAGACATCGATACGCTCATCGTTGGTGAAGGGCCACATCACACCACCGTTGAAGCCATCGAGCATGAACTCTGTGTCATCTACGCCGGCCACTACGCCACCGAGACGCTCGGCGTGCAAGCACTCGGCGAGTTTCTGGCCACCACATTCGGCCTTCCCTGGACCTTTCTGCACCTGCCGACCGGGTCGTGACCGTCGCCGACTTGGGCATACCGTTGCTGGCGATGCAGGGCGTCACACAGCGGTTTGGCTCTGCGCTCGCACTTGACAACGCATCACTCACAGTGCGTGCAGGTACGGTACATGCGCTGCTCGGCGAGAACGGAGCGGGTAAAACCACGCTGATGCGTGTCGCGTTTGGCATGCTGACTCCGGAGCGTGCAACGATAGCGCTGCGTGGCTCTCCCGTCGTGATGTCGTCACCCGCAGCGGCGTTGGCGATGGGCATTGGCATGGTCCATCAGCATTTTACGCTGGTCTCGGCAATGACGGTGGCCGAGAACATTGCGCTTGGACAGCGCGGGTTGTTTAGTCCGCGCGCCGCGTCGGCGCGTGTGCGCGCACTCGCCGCAAGCGCCGGTCTCGCGCTCGATCCTGACCCAGTGGTTGATACGTTGTCGGTTGGTGCGCAGCAACGGTGTGAGATCGTGAAGGCCCTTGCGCGCGATGTGCAGTTGCTGATTCTTGATGAGCCCACGGCGGTCTTGGCGCCAAGTGAAGCCGCGGAGTTGCTGCACTGGATTCGTCGTTTCGCTGATGCAGGACATGCAGTGGTGTTGATCACGCACAAGCTGCGCGACGCGCTTGCGGTCGCGGATGACGTGACCGTGCTGCGACGCGGACGCACGGTACTCACCGCACGCGCGGCCGACACCACACAGGCAGCATTAACACAAGCGATGTTTGGCGACGATGCACAGGAGTCCGACGTCGAGCACCTCGTTGGTACACCAGGCGCTGATCGACGGGCGCCGCAGGATGTCAGTCTCAGTGTACGCGCACCAGTCGTTCGCGCGCCCACATCGCGCGCGTCCAATGTGCTCGCAGCAGTTGGCGTGCGTGTGATTGACGATCGTGGCGTGGAGACGGTGCGCGACGCATCATTGTGTGTTCGCGCGGGGGAGATGGTTGGGTTGGCGGCAATCGAAGGCGCGGGACAACATCAGCTGTTGCGCGTGCTGGCGGGCAGGCTTGTGCCAACGAGTGGCCGGGTGACGATGCCTGCGGCGGTTGGGTTTGTGCCGGAAGATCGGCATCGCGATGCGTTGTTGCTTGACGGCACACTGGACGAGAACATTGCGCTGCGTGGCGCAGGTGCGCGTCGCGGACGACTGTCGTGGCCTTCGATGCGTGCGTCAACGGTCGACGTTATTCATCGTTTTGACGTGCGCACTCGCGGTGTATCGGACACGGCGCGTTCGTTGTCTGGCGGCAATCAGCAAAAACTGGTGCTGGGCCGCGAACTGGCCGGTCGACCTGATGCGCTCGTGGTGGAGAATCCAACGCGCGGCCTTGATTTCAGGTCTATTGCGGCGGTGCATGCCGCGCTGCGAGCGGCGCGCGACAAGGGCACGGCGGTGCTCGTGTATGCAAGTGACATTGATGAAGTGCTGGCGCTCGCGGATCGTGTCTATGTGATGCATAGCGGCGGCGTGATGGAGACGGCGCACGATCGTGACGCTGTTGGACGTGCGATGCTGACCGGCACGTCGACATGAACGCAAGCGAGCGCAAAGACGGGCGCGGTGCAGACGATCCATCGTCGCGCTGGTCGGCTCGGCGCGTGATATCGGCGACGGTCCGCGCGCTGGCGCTCGCGATGCTCACGCTTGTGCTGCTGGTGGTACTGCTCGTTGGCACCGGACACGATCCGTGGGCCGCACTCAGCGCGCTCGTGCGTGGTGCGTTCGGCTCATGGTATGCCATCACGTCGGCGACGCTGGTGCGCACGGTGCCGCTTGGACTCGCAGGACTAGCGGTCGCGATTGCGTTTCGCGCTGGCATTTTGAACATCGGTGCGGAGGGACAACTGCTCATCGGGGCGAGTGCGTCGGCGGCCGTATTTGCTGTGCTTGGCGTGACGTCTGCGGTGGTGTCGGTGCCACTCATGTTGGTGACCGGCATGCTCGCAGGCGGCGCGTGGGCCGCGATGGCAGCGTTTCTCAAGCAGCGCTTTGGTGTGCTGGAAGTGATCAGCACGATTATGCTCAACTTCGTTGCGCAGTCGCTGATTGGATGGTTGGTGCGCGGGCCGCTGCAGGAGCCGACGCATATTGCTCCGCAGTCCACGTCACTGCCGGATGCGTTGCATCTGCCACGACTGTTGCCCAACACACAACTACACGTCGGTTTCTTGCTGCTAGTGGTATTGGCCGTCGCGATGTGGTGGTGGTTGCGGAGCACGGCGAGCGGATTTCGTGTGCGCGCCACCGGTGCCAACTCGGCGGCGGCGGCGAGTTCGGGTCAGATCAATGTGGCGCGTACCACGGCGGGTGTCTTTGTACTCAGTGGTGCGCTTGCCGGCCTGGGTGGTGCTGTTGAGTACACAGGTGTCACGTACGCGTTGTATGACAACTTCTCGCCCGGATATGGCTACACGGCCATCGCTGTAGCGTTGCTGGCCGGGCTTCATCCACTGGGTGTACTGGCAACGGCACTGTTGTTTGGCGCGCTGGAAGCTGGTGCGAGCGCGATGCAACGTGATGCGGGAGTGCCGAGTGTGGTGGTGTCGGTGGTTGAGGCATCGTTGATTCTGCTGGTGGTTGCAGCGCAGCAGTGGCAGTCGCGGGCGGCCAAGCGCGTGGAGGCACGCGCGTGACCACCGAGCTGCAGGTGACATCAGAGTTTCTTGAGGCGACAGTGCGCTGGGCCACACCACTCGCGTTTGCCGCGCTTGGCGAATGTGTCAGCGAGCGGGCCGGTGTGATCAACATCGGACTTGAAGGCGCGATCATTTGTGGCGCGCTTGGCGCGACCGTGGCGGCGGGTGTCGCTGGCGTCGGTGCGGGTTTTGTTGCCGGCGCAATCGCTGGGGTTATCATCGCGATGCTCTTTGCGTTGTTCGCCGTCTGGATGCGCGCCGATCAGATCATCACCGGCACGGCGATCACGATGCTGTCGCTGGGGCTCACCGGCACCCTGTACGCGTCATACTTCGGCGCCAACGGCGTGGCGCTGTCAACGCCAACGATGGCGGCGTTGCCGATTCCGTTGTTGTCGCAGATTCCCTGGGTTGGCAGCGCGCTGTTTGTGCAGCCGCCGATTACGTACGGGCTATATGTGCTGGTTCCGCTGGTCGCCTGGTGGATGTCGCGCACGCACAGCGGGCTCGCGTTACGGGCGGTCGGCGAGCACCCCGAGGCCGCCATCGCCGCCGGCATCAGGCCGCGTCGCGTGCAAGCGGCCGCGGTGCTATTCGCCGGTGCGATGGCCGGGCTTGCCGGTGCGACGCTGGTGCTCGCCCAGGCCGGCACCTTTGTGGAAGGGATGTCAGCCGGTCGCGGGTTCATCGCCATTGCGATTGTAGTGCTGGGCCGATGGCGGCCGTGGGGCGTGGCGGCCGCAGCCTTATTGTTTGGCGCGGCCAATGCACTTCAGTCGCTATTTCAGGCGATGGGCTGGGAGCACGTGCCGTACCAGCTATTTCTGGTCGTGCCGTATGTGCTGACACTGTTGGTGTTGGCGGGAGCCAGTGGACGATCCGCCGCGCCCGCCGCACTGGCGCGTCGCGACATCGGTACGAACTGAACTCTCTCGACGCGAACGGTCCGTTCGCCGATATTTCGGTGCTCGGAGACAAACGGACAGACTGCAACTGCTCGGGGGCTGCGCCCCGATAACAAGGATTTCGCGGTTAGAAACGGACATACAGAACAGCAACTGCTCGGGGGCTGCGCCCCGATACGAACGGATTGACGGATAAGAACAGAACCAACAAAAGTTTTGCTGTTTGTTGTATCCGTTTCTATCCGCGAAATCCCTGTTATCGGGGCGCAGCCCCCATGCTGTTGCAGTTTGTAGTTGTCCGTTCGTATCCCTTACACGGATTCTGACCAGCTCGTACAGTTGAATTCTCTCGCAGCTATTCACGGCACTTCCGCCCTCTATCTCCTGTCTCCCATGCGTCTTTTCCGTCGTTCGCTCGCCGTCGCGCTGCTGGCAGCGCTTGTAGCGGCACCACTTGCGGCACAGAACAGTGCGGATCCTGCCGTTGTCGCAAAGGCCAAGGCTATTCACGCCAAAGTGCTTTCGCTCGACACCCACGTCGACATCAGTCCGGCCAACTTCACCACGACGCTTCCTAACTACACACAAAAGCTGCCGCGCACGCAGGTCGATCTGGTAAAGATGGAAGAGGGCGGCTTGGTTGGTGCGTTTCTCGCGGTGTATGTCGGACAGTCACCCAACCTCGATTCGGCCGGCTTCGCGCGCGCGAACGCGAACGCACTCGAGAAGTTTGCCGCCGTACATCGTCTCACGGAAACGCTGGCGCCAACCCGTGCCGGACTTGCGCTCACCGCCGCCGACGCGCGTCGTCTTCACACCCAGGGAAAGCGTGTGATCTTTATTGGCATCGAGAACGGGTTCCCAATCGGTGCCGATGTCACCAACGTCAAGAAGTTTTACGACCTTGGTGGACGGTACATGTCGCTCGCGCACAACGGACACAGCCAGCTGTCCGACTCCAACACCGGCGAACGCGACGGTGTCTGGCTGCATCACGGCTTAAGCGCGCTCGGCCGCCAAGTGATCGCCGAAATGAATCGTGTGGGGATGATGATCGACATCTCGCATCCGTCCAAAGAATCGATGATGCAGACGATCGCGCTGTCGAAAGCGCCGATCATGGCCTCGCACTCAGGAGTTCGTGCCCTGTGCAATCACAGCCGCAACCTGGATGACGAGCAGTTACGTGCTATCAAAAAGAACAACGGCGTGGTGCACCTCGTGGCGTTCAACGCCTATGTCAAATGTGATCCGGTGAAAGACGACGCACGCACCGCAGCGCGCGCAGCGGCCAACGACTTGTTGCGCAAAGAATATGGCATCACCGCGTCGCATCGCGATTCGGTGACAGCGCAGGTGCAAGCGTTACCGGAAGGCAAACGCAACGAGTTTCTCGCCAAGCAGGAAGACATCACTGCGCGTCGTTATCCGTCAGATCCCGCAGCAACTGTTGCCGACTTCGTCAATCACATTGACTACGCCGTCAAGATCATGGGAATCGATCACGTCGGCATCAGCTCCGACTTTGACGGCGGTGGCGGCGTTGACGGTTTTCGTGACGCCACGCAAGCCTTGAACGTGACGATGGAACTCGTCAAACGTGGCTACAGCGAAGGCGATATTGCCAAAATCTGGGGCGGCAACTTGCTGCGCGTGCTTGCGGCGGTTGAAGCGGAAGCCAGGAAGGAGCAGAAGGCCGGCAAGTAGCGCCTCGATTTTTTACTGCGGATAAGAACGGTAGAACTGCTTGGGGGCTGCGCCCCGATAACAAGGATTTCGCGGATAGGAACGGATACAACAAAAGACAACAACAAAGTTTTTGTGGTATCCGTTCTTATCCGTAACATCCCTGTTATCGGGGCGCAGCCCCCAAGCAGTTCTACCGTTCTTATCCGCCGTTCTTATCCTTACACAGCCTCTGACAAACTCGTGAAATTGAAGTCGCGTGCACGAATCGCCGGCATCACAACGTCGCCGCCCTGCTCTGTGCCCGCGAGCCGTTCCGCCTTGCCCAGTGCATCGAGATTGTTGAGCATGAAGAGCGGCGACTCGTTGAAGCGGAAGTTGCGCAGCGACTTGGTGATCTTGCCTCCTTCCACCAAAAAGGTGCCGTCGCGCGTGAGCCCGGTGTAGAGAATCGTACGCGGATCCACCTCGCGCAGATACCACAAGCGCGTCACCAGCACACCGCGTTCCGTGCCCTTGATGAGATCATCGATGCTTTGCGTGCCACCGGCCATCTTGAATGTGGTCGGGCCGCCTGTGGCTGTCTTGCCTTGTTTCTTGGCCCAGAAACGCGAGTAGTAGAGCTGTTTGAGCACGCCGTTCTCGATCCACACTTGTTTGCCAAGTGGCATGCCTTCGCCGTCGTACTCCTGACCGAGCAGTAGCGGATCGGTGGGGTCGGAACTCAGGGTGACACGTTCGTCGCAGATCTTCTGGCCGATCTTGTTGCCGCCACCTTCTTTTACGAATGGACTGCGGCCTTCGTCGGTGGAACGCGCATCAGCGTAGTTGGCGACGAGCTGGACGAGATCGCCCACGGCCTGTGGTTCGAGAATGACGGTGTAGCGACCCGGCTCAATCGCCACCGGGTTGCGCGACAGTCGCGCCTTCTCGGTGGCGCGTTCGGCCACTCGGCGTGCGTCGAGCTGCGTCCAGTCGGGGTGATCGGCAGCAGCCCACCCAGATCCCGTGCCGTCGTCCGAGCGAACGGTGAGCGTGTAGTTGTTGCTCGTTGTTCGGCGATAGGCAAACATGCCCGCCTTGTTGCCGATCGCACTCGCACCCATGCCGGTCACGAGATAGCCGGCCGACTTGAGATCGCCAGATTTGCGCGTCATTTGCAGCGCAACCAATGCCGCGCGTGCGCGATCGTCTGGCGTGAGGTTGGCCGTCGACTCAAAGAACGCATTCACCGGCGCGTACGACTGTGGCCCGAGTGGAGGCATCACTTCGGGATCGTCAGGCGCGAGTTTCGCCATCCGTTCGCTCTGTTCGACACAACGACGAATCGCTTCGTCGGACAAGTCGTTCGTCGTGACAACAGCATGCTTGGGGCCAAAGCTGCTTTGAATGGCAAGTGCGGCGTCTGTCGTTGCGCCCGACGTCGACACCTGGTTCGCGGCGAAACGCACGTTGCCGTTGTAGTACGTGTTGAGCCCGACATCGATACCGTCGGCTTTCGACAGCTTGACGGCTTTTTCCACGATCGCCATCGCCTCTTCGCGTGACACCACCGCAGCATTCGCCGCCACACGCAACGGTTCACCGCGACGGAACGAATCACTCGTCAGCAACGCTCGGCGCGACACAACATTCTTGGTGGACATCAGGCTTTCCTCCCCGTGTTGATCACATTCACGTTGCGAAATCTGGCGGGCGGCGACCCGTGACTGACGGCATTCACTTGCCCGGGCTGTCCCTTGCCATCAAAGAAGCTGCCGCCGAGTTGGTAGCTGCTCTTGCCGCCAATCATGTCCATGGAATTCCAAAAGTCGGGCGTGCGCATCTGGTAGGCGACGTCTTTCAGCACACCGACCACCTTGCCACCCTTGATTTCGTGGAACGTTTGTCCGCCGAATTGTGCGTTGAAGCGTTGTTGATCGATCGAGAAACTGCCGTCGCCAACAATGAGAATGCCCTTATCTGTCGCCGATACGAGATCCTTGACCGCGAGGTCTCGGGTGCCCGGCAGCAGTGACACGTTCGGCATGCGCTGGAACTGCACGTTGTCCCAGCCTTGTGCGTGCGCGCAGCCGTGTGAGCGCACGGGGCGACCTTGTTTGTCATACCACCAGCGCAACCACGGCGCCTGTTCGCGTGTGGTCTGGTAGTCGTTGAGCACACCGTTTTTGATGATCAGGAACTCGTCGGGCTTGACGCCGTCGTCGTCCCAACCGATGGTGGACAACCCGCCCGGTTGTGAGCGGTCACCCTGAATGTTGAGCATGGACGGGCCATACTTGAGTTGCCCCAGCATTTTTTCTGGCGGTGCAACAAAGCTCGTGCCAGCATAGTTGGCTTCGTAGCCCATCGCACGATCCAGCTCGGTGGGATGCCCAACACTTTCATGGATGGTGAGCCACAAGTTGGACGGATCGAGCACGAGGTCATAGCGACCAACGTCCACCGGTTTCGCGGTGAGTTTGGCCGCGGCTTCTTCGCCCCACTGTTTCGCGTTGCCCGCAAGATCTGATTGCAACACGTACTCCCAGCCGCGTGCCATTGGCGCCACAACGTTCCCGCGATTCTGAAAGTCGGTGAAGTCGGCGGATACGGCGGTGATCTGCATCACCGGCCAGCTGCGAATCACATCTTGTTTGATGAACGAGCCATCGGTGTTGGCGTAGTTGCGCTCGTCTTTCACAAAGAAGAAACCGCTAAAGACATACTTCACTTTGTCGGTCTTGAGTGCGGCGGCGTTGGCCTTGAGCAGCAGATCGGCCTTCTCTTCGATGGGCACGTCCCACGGATCTTTGGTGTAGGCGCTCTTCCACACAGCATCGGCGACTACTGGAGATGGCAGCCACTCCACCGCACGGTCGCGCGCAATGCGCGAGGCTTTGGCGATGGCGACGGACTCTTTCGCTGCGGCCGCGGCGCCATCGTTGGTGAGCACGCGCGTGGCGGCGAATCCCCACGTGCCATCGACCAGTGTGCGAATGCCGAGTCCGATGGTGTCGGTGTCGACAATGTTGGTGATCTGTTGTTCGCGCGTTTGCACAAAGTTTTGTCGCTGTCGACTGACACGCACGTCGGCATAGGTTGCGCCCGCCATCTTGGCCGCGTTGAGTGCGGCCATCATCACGTCTTTGGTGGCGGCGCTGTCGGCGAACACGGAGAGTGCGCGGTCGTTGGGCGCAGGTGCGGTGGCGAGCAACCCGGGCATCGCGTTGAGCGCGCTGCCGGCCAAGGCGGTGGCGCCGAGTGCAGCGCCTCCCTGTTTAAGGAAGTCGCGTCGAGTGGTCATGGGCGGTGGTGGCGAACGAGAGGGTGGGACGGAGGCGGTCGCGCGCACGACACGCGAGGGCGCGCACATGGACGCGTTAGTGCGTACGCTGCGCACGTGCGCGAGGTTCCGGAAGACGCGCGGTCTACGCGGCGTTTGTCACTGGACCAAGCGCACCGAGGCGGGACGAAACCCGTCGTCCTGTCACACGCAACCAGCGCGTCTATTTGAATCGCATTCCGTTGGGCGCGACGAAACCCTTCGTCGGTGTCGGCGACGGCGTGCGAGGTGACGGCGTGTTAGGCGGCGACGTGTTAGGTGGCGACGTCTTAGGCGGCAGCGAGTTAGGCGCCGACGTCTTAGTTGGCGGCGTGTTAGGCGGCGGCGTCTTAGGCGGCGGCGTCTTAGGCGGCGGCGAGTTGGGCGGCGACGTGCGCGGCGGCGGTGTACGCGATGCCGGTGTCTGCGACGACGCCTTGCCTGACGACGCGTTGGCACGCGGTACCAAAGCCGCCCCTTTCGCGTCCGGTCTTGCTGCGCTGGGTTCCTTCTTCATTGTCAGCGCGATGCGTCCACGGGCGAGATCAATCGTTTGCACTGTGACCTGTACGCGCTGCCCAACCTTCACGACGTCGTTAGGATCGCGCACATAACGGTCAGACAGTTGGCTCACATGCACCAGTCCATCCTGATGCACACCGATGTCGACAAACGCACCGAAGGCGACGATGTTCGTCACCACACCTTCAAGCACCATGCCCGGCAACAAGTCGGCGGGTTTGGTGAGATCATCGCGAAACGCGGGTGGTTCGAACGCGGCACGCGGATCGCGACCTGGCTTGCGAAGTTCGGCAATGATGTCGCGCAGTGTGGGAAGGCCAACATCGTCACTCACGTAGTTTGGCAGCGCTATGCTGTCCACCAGCGTCTCGTTGCCGACAAGTGTGTGCAATTCTGCGCCAATGTCTTTCGCCATGCGCTGCACCAGCGCGTATCGCTCGGGGTGTACGGCGCTCGCGTCGAGCGGATGGGTACCGCCGCGCACCCGCAGAAATCCTGCCGCTTGTTCGAACGCTTTGGCGCCGAGTCGCGGCACCGCCTTCAGTGCAGCGCGTGAATCAAGACGACCGCGCTGATCACGCAACGTGACGATCGCCTGCGCCAGTCCCGGTCCAATACCCGCGACATACGCCAGCAACGCCGCCGACGCGGTGTTCACTTCCACACCGACACGATTGACGCAGCTTTCGACAATGTCGTCGAGTCGTTGTTTGAGCTTCGTTTGATGCACATCGTGCTGATATTGTCCGACCCCAATCGATTTGGGGTCGATCTTCACCAATTCGGCCAGCGGATCCTGCAAACGTCGCGCAATCGACACCGCACCGCGAATCGACACATCGAGTTCGGGAAACTCTTCGCGCGCGAGATCAGACGCCGAATACACCGACGCGCCCGCTTCATTCACCACAACGACTTGCGGACGTGGCGGATCCAGTTCGCGGAGCGATGCTTTCACCAGCGTTTCCGTTTCGCGACTTGCGGTGCCGTTGCCGATGGCGATGAGATCCGGTGAGAAACGCGCGACGATCATGCGAATCGCACCGGCGAAGCGGTCTTCCTGGTGCAAATAGAG
>JAYSVL010000388.1:0-15409 GCA_043718595.1 Gemmatimonadaceae bacterium | reverse complement strand
AGGCGACGTGTGAGCCGTCGGGTGACGGTGCACCCAGTGTTGGAAGCCGCTGACCAGGCGCAAGCGGTCGGCTGGTGCCGTCCGACATCGATAGCAAGTCCACCCGAAATGAGCCGTCGGGCGACGTGCGAAAGTACGACAGTATGTTGCCGTCGCTGCTCCAGCCCTGCGGCGTTTCAACGCCAGCGCCAAGTGTCACGCGCTGCACGAGTCCAGTAGCGACCGCCACCACCACCACATCGGCCGCGCCATACTGGTTGGAACTCGCGGCGATGCGCGCACCGTCCGGAGACCATGGGGACGGATCCGGGTTTGCCGACGTGACAGCGAGTTTCCTGGGCTCGCTCAAGTCGGCGTTGGCCACCCAGAGCTGCCATGGACCAGCAGAGTCGGTCGCCGGAGACCAATACACGACGTGTTTGCCATCAGGCGAGTACGTGTGACCCACGTGGCGCCCGCTCACGGGAGACAGCGTGACGTCTGCGAGCGGCGCGTCGAGCGACGCCGAGTCTCCGCGACAGGCGACGAGCACGAGGACAAGGACGGCGCGTGTCCACCACATCATTTTCCGTCTCCCGCTTTCTGCGTTCCGTTCAACGCGCCGCCGATCCCACTCGCCACCAGTGCCACAACTTCGCTTTGCGCGGCGAGCACGTTCTTGACGTCCCGTTCGTACGTGTCCGACCAAAGCACTTTGCTCGTCACCGCGTTGCTGAATTGCACATTGATGCGCATCACATCGCCCGCCCGAAACACCGTCGCCTCGACAACGGCACCGAGTGAAAGCTCTTTGGCGATCTGCTCAATCGTCTTGCTGCTCTTGCTGTAGCGCATCATCGCTGATCGCGACGCCACGCCCGTGAGATTGGCCTGCGCGAGTGCACTGGTGAGCGCATCCTGCATCCCCGCCACGAAGACCGCGTCCTTGCCTGAGATATCTTCGATGGGCATCACACCCATGTTCTCGATGCGTCCGCTGCCACCGGCGCTTCGTCGACTCATCACGAAGCCACCAACCGCGCCGCCTATCGCGAGCACGCCGACGGCCATGCCGATCATCAGCGCCGTGCTGCGCCCACGGTGAGCGGTGGTGTCTTTGTGCGGGGCCGCGGCGGTCGGCGTTATGCTGCCACTGCGTGCGCTCGACAAGCTCTCAAGGCGCTCGAGCACGTCCTCGGCGCTTTGCACGCGATCGGCAGGGTTCTTGGCGAGACAGTGCATGATGACGTCGCCTAGAACGGGCGGAGTTCCGGGTCGGACGATTTGAATGTCCACTGGCACTTCCATCAACTGCGCGGCCAGCAGGCCTCGCAGCGACGGCGCGTCGAACGTGGGGCGACCGGCCAGCATCTCGTAGGCTACGAGTCCCAACGCGTAAATGTCGGCGCGATGGTCCACATCACTCTCGCCCATCGCCTGTTCGGGGGACATGTACTGCGGCGTGCCCACCGCTCGGCCCGTTGTGGTCATTTTGTGGTCGCCCGACTCACTCAATGCCTTCGCCACGCCGAAATCCGCCACCACCGCATGTCGCCCGGACAACAACACGTTGCCCGGTTTGATGTCGCGATGCACCACACCTCGCGCGTGCGCATAGGCGAGCGCATCGGCCATTTCGCGCACGATACGAATCACATCACCGAACGGCAGCTGTTTTTCGCGGTCGAGACGGTCGCGCAGCGACTCACCGTCGACGAATGGCATGACGTAGTACAGCAACCCCTGACACTCGCCCGAGTCGAAGACAGAGAGAATGTGCGGATGGTTGAACTGCGCGACTGTTTTGATTTCGCGCGGGAAGCGTGAAGCACCGGCCTCTGCGGTGAGCTCGGGCTTGAGCACCTTCAGGGCAACTTTCCGGTCGTGCTTCCGGTCTTGGGCGAGAAAGACGGTGGCCATGCCGCCGACACCAAGCTCTCGGAGGATGGTGTATCGGTCGGCGATCGCTTCGGCGAGGCGCGTGTGGTCGTCGTTCACCACTCCATGTTATCGCCGCGACAGTGATGGCGCGAATGCCTCAGCGTCGACGCCGAAAGATTTTGCCGCGCTGACTCTGTCGACCTCAGACGTCGTTAGAGCGTCAAGAGCTGTTCACGCAGCGCCCGCGCGCGCATACGACTCACCGGCAACTGCAATCGGTTCTTCAGTGTGACCACGTACGTGCCTCCGGGCATTGGACTCACCGTCTGAATCAGCTCAACCGCCGCCAGTGTTCCGCGCGACAGTCGCACAAACTGCTGCGTGTCGAGTCGTGCTTCCAGATCTTTCAGGCGATACGTGATCGTGTGTCGGTCGCCACTGATCATCGTTAAATGCAACAACTCACCATCCGCCACCACCGCCGCGATTTGGTCCACCGGCACGATCAAAATGTCGTCACGACGCCGGACAGGAATTCGCCGGAGCGGCGTTCCAGGTGCGGGCATTGGGGACGTGAGTGCCAATTCTGCGCACGTCGGATCGAAGTCGTCAGCCACCGCGCGCAGCCGCTCGGAGTCGTCGGCACGTGCATCCGCGCGCTCGAGGCGCTCGTGTGCGCGCATCAGCGTACGACGCAACCGCGCCGGATCAATGGGCTTGAGCAAGTAGTCGATCGCGTTGGCCTCGAACGCGCGAATCGCGTATTCGTCGAACGCGGTAATAAACGCCACCAGCGGCAACAGCTTGCGCTTGATCATGCGCACCACGGCGAGTCCGTCATACACGGGCATTTGCAAGTCCAGCAGCGCAAGATCAGGCTGCAAGCGTTCGATCATCTCGATCGCCTCGGCACCGTTAGTCGCCTCACCAACAATCTCCACGTCTTCCGCGGATGCCAGCATATCGCGCAAGAACGCGCGTGCCGGACGTTCATCGTCCGCAATCACCACGCGCAGGCGCACGGCTACCTCTCGATCGCGACGCGACAAGAGTGACGTCACGCGACCGCCTGCGACACGGCCGGTGCGATCACCGCGCTCGCAATCCCTACTGGCATCGGCAATTGAATCTCCGCCGTCGTGCCTCCATCGGCGTGTGTACTGAGCCGCAGACTCGCCGCTCCGCCGTAGTGTTTGCGCAGCCGCTGTTCGATGTTCGTGATGCCGACGGCATTCGCCGGCGCGCTACTCCGCCACTCTCTCGATAGCGCCGACCCGGTGTTGTGCACCACAATCCGCAGCACGCGGCCCAACGACCCGCGCGCATCGTCCGCAAGTCCGGCGATGTCGATCCGCACGGTGCCGCCCTCGGGAGACGGAGCAATGCCATGTTTGATCGCGTTCTCCACCAACGGTTGCAACAACAGTGGCGGGATGCGCACCTGCCGCAGTGCGTCCGGCACGACAATATTCACGCGCAACCGCTCCTCAAATCGCTCTTGCTCAATTGCGAGGTACGCTTCAATCAAACTGAGTTCGTCATCAAGCGTCGCAAACGGACCTGACGTGCCTTTGAGCACGGCGCGCAACAAACTGGTTAGGCGATACAACGTCGCCATAGCACGATCCGGTGATCGCTGCAGCAAGTATCCAATCGTGTTGAGTGCGTTAAAGAGAAAATGCGGATTGAGCTGTGCGCGTAACGCCCGCAGTTCGGCTTCCGTCGCCAGCTGCATTATCTCCATCTCGCGTGCATCGCGCGCGAATCGTTCCTGCGTGATGCGCAACACGTCAATCCGCCGTCCGGACATGCTGGCCACAATGTCGAGGAACGCGACGTCCTCCGACAGCAGCCGTCGACCACCGGCCAACCGTGAGATGACAAAGTGATAGTTGTCACCGTCGGCGGTTTCCACGTCCGCACGCTCAATGGCCCGCACACGTCGCGCGACCAGCGGTGTCTCGCCGGTGAGTGCCGCCGGCGTCGTTGCACTCCACGTCACCGACTGCGCTCCGAGCGCCGAGCGCAACGCGTCCGAACCAGCGTCGAGCACGGACTCCTCCGTGAGCGCGTTATCGACCGCAACCGCCAAGCGTTCGCGTGCGACGCGGTAGTCAGCTCGCCGGAGCACGACACGATCGACAAAGTATCCAGTCGCGGTGCGAATCCATGGATAGAGAAGTGCCGTCGAAACGAGCAGCGCCACGTGGCGTAGCGTTGTCACCAGCGGCTCCGCGCCGGTACGATCCACCGTCGCACCACCGCCACCAAAAAGCACATGGAGCGCGAGCGCCACCGCCACGATCGCCACCAGTGACAGTGCGCGACGGAGGAATAAATCCGCCAGCGCAAATCGGTAGTCTTGATACAAAATGATGAGCACCACCGGCAGCGACGCATGATGCCCAACAAGTTCGAGGGGCCACCACGCGTTCGCCCGTTCAGGGCTGCTCACGTGCCACGCCGATACCGCAATGGCCGCCAGCGCCAACACCAGTAGCACGCGCGGTGACCGTCCTTCACGACGTGTCGCAACAAGGATCGCCACCAAGAGCGCCGCATAGCCAGCCGTGAGCACCAGCAGCCCCGCGCGTGACGGAACGGTGCTGGCCTGGGCTGCGAATACCTGCAGCAGGGCACCCGCACCGCTCACGACGTAGGCGATCGCAATCAGAACACGCATTGGCTCGCGCGATGCCCGCGACGGTAGTGCGGAGTGCACAACGAAGGCGGGCAGGAACCCTAGCGCTGCGAATCCCGTCGCCAACCACCACGCATTGGCCGGACCACCACCAAGCCCCTGCACACCGAACGTCACGAGGGCAATGCCATTCCACACCACACCGAGCAGCCCGGTACCCAGCGGCATCGCAAACATGCGCCGACTGCTGTCGGTAGCGTCTCGCGTCAGGCCACCGTCAACGGACATCGCCAGCAGCATCCCGTACAGCGCGACGCCGAGCGAGTATCCCGCCAGATGCAGCAGCGTGAGCAGATCAGTGGACATCAGGCGAGGTACTCCGGTGTGATCCTGTAACGTTCCCGCCCAACTTAACGCGAGCCGCCGACGGCGCGCGAATCCACCACGAAGCGCCGCTGTGATGCGATCACAATGCACGGCTCCGTCGGCGAGTGCGCGCTCGACCGCAGCATGCGCGGTCGCCTGACCAATCGTCGTCAAGACCGCTCAAAGTACTCTGCCGCGCTGCCGCCGTTGCGCTCCGGCGTCGGGCGAGACACCGTTGTGGGGCGATCATGCACCGCTGTCCTCCCCCGCCCCTACCGACGATGTCCTCTATCCGTCTCAGTCTCCTGGCCACGGCCGTGTGCGTTCTGGCGGCCACAGCGCCCGCAGCCGCACAACCAGCGTCGCGAGTCGCTCCCACCGTTACCGCCGTCGATTATTCGCGCGCCGAGCAGTTGCTGCCGTGGAACACATCGCGCCTGACCTTCGGCGACGAAGTGGCACCGCAGTTTTTCAAGGACGGTAACCGCTTCTGGTATCGCAACAAAACGCGCACCGGTGCCGAATACGTGGTCATCAACCCGATCACCAACACGCGGTCCGTACTGTTCGACAACGCGCGCCTGGCGGCAGTGATGAGCATGGCCGCGGACTCGACGTACGATCCGGACAAGCTGCCGTTTCGGGCGTTTCGTTTCGGCAGCGATGGCGACGACGAAAAAACGATCGAGTTCCGCGCCGGTCGCCGTCAGTTCGCCTGCGACATCGTCAAGTACAGCTGCACCGCGAAAGACACGACCTACAACGAGTCGCCGTTTGTCCTGTCACCCGACAAGAAGCTCGAGGCCTTCGTTATTGGGCATGACCTCTATGTGCGCTCGCGCGGCGGCAAGGACACCGTGCGCCTGACAACGGACGGCGCAGAGTACTTCAGCTACGGCGTCGTCGCCATTCGTCCGCAACAGGCGCTGCGCCCAAGCCCGTTGGGACGTCGCCCCAATCTGCGCTGGTCGCCCGATTCCAAGAAGCTTGTCGTCACCCGGCAGGACGAACGGCGCGTCGGGCTCATGCCGTACGTGTCGTACACGTCGCAACGCCCGCGCGCATTCACCCAGCCGTACGCGTTGCCCGGTGATTCGCTGGTGCCGACGCCGAACTTCCATGTCATTGACGTCACAACAAAGCAGAGCACCAAGGTGGACCTGCCGGTGCGCTTCAACATCGCGAGCATCAACGGATCGACCCGCGATTCGGCGTGGGCACCAACGTCGGACAAGCTGTATGTGAGTGGCCTGGCTCGCGCGTCAAAGGCTGCGTATCTCGTGGAAGTCGACGCCGCATCGGGCAAAGGCGTGCTGATCGCCAGGGACACCGGGCGGACCTACGTGGAAATTTCGAGCCCACGCGATCCGGAAAGCTGGGACGTGCTCAAGAGCGGTGAAACCGTGTGGTGGTCGGAGCGCGATGGGTTTGGTCACTTGTGGCTGCTGAACCATGACGGCACCGTGAAGAACCAGATCACCAGCGGGCCATGGCAGGTAGGCGTGGTGCTGTACGTGGACGAGGTGACGCGCACCGTGTGGTTCACCGGGCGTGGGCGCGAGCCCGATCAACTGGTCTACAACACGCATCTCTACAAAGTCGGGCTCGACGGTTCCGGGTTGACGCGCCTCACCACCGACGTGGCCAACCACGAACTCACCATGAGTCCGAGTGGCAAGTACGTTGTCGATAAGTCCAGTCTCGTGGGCTCGGCGCCGGTTGCTGTGCTCCGCGAGGCGCTCACGGGTCGCGTGCTTCGCCCGTTGGAGAAGGCCGACGTGTCACAACTGGTCGCGCAGGGCTTCAAACCGGCGGTGCAATTCACCACCAAAGCGCGCGACGGCCTGACCGACATTCATGGCGTGATGTACCTGCCGTCCATGCTGGATACCACAAAGCAATATCCGATCATCTCGCACATCTACCCCGGACCACAGGTGGGCTCGGTGGGTGCGTGGACGTTCAAGGGTGGGAATGAACCGCAAGCGATCGCCGAGCTGGGCTTCATCGTTGTGCAGATCGACCACCTCGGCACGCCGGGGCGCTCGAAGGCATTTCACGACAACTATTACGGCAACTTCACTGACAACGGGTTGCCTGATCATGTCGCCGCCATCAAGCAGCTCGGCGCGCGTCACCGGTTCATCGATGTGGAGCGCGTCGGCATCTTTGGGCATTCCGGCGGAGGGTTTGCGAGCACCGACGCGATTCTCCGCTTTCCGGAATTCTTCAAGGTCGCTGTGTCCGGCGCGGGCAATCACGACAATCGGTCGTACAACATCTACTGGTCGGAGAAATACCAGGGGCTGCTCAAGCGCGATTCGCTGCGTCGTGGCGAGGACAACTTTACCATGTCAGCCAACAAGAGTTACGCCGCCAACCTGCGCGGAAAGCTCATGTTGATGCACGGCGACATGGACGACAACGTGCACCCGGCAATGACCATCCAGCTGGTGGACGAACTGATCAAGGCGAACAAGAGCTTCGACCTGATCATGGCTCCCGATCGCGCCCACGGCCTCAACGAACCGTACTTCATCCGACGTCGCTGGGACTACTTTGTTCAGCATCTGCTCGGCGCGATGCCGCCGGACAACTACAAGATGACGCCGGCCGGTGGACAGGGCGCGTTTGGTGCGACTGATGGTGCGTACGACAGCGAAGCGCTGGATGACATCTGGAATCGCAACGCATACAACGAGATCTGGAAGCTGGACGTGCCGATCACGAGTGAACGTCGGCCGTGATTCCGCACCGACGATCGTGCGCGCTAGGGTCGGACAGCAGCCAGCGCGCGTTTGACAGCAGCGTAGGCGTCGACAACACCGCCAGTGCGCGACAGGGTGCCGAATTTTACGCGCTTGCTGTTGTCGCCGGGAACTACAACCTCGACGTCTGGAAGTTTACGCACCGATTCCAGAAGGATCCGCTTTACATCAACCGCGCGGAGTTCTGGAAAGTACGCCATGAGTAGCGCCGCGACACCGGAGACCACTGGCGAGGCCATGCTCGTGCCACTCTCGCGCCCGACACTTCCTCCAGGCAACGTGGACAAGATATCAACGCCAGGTGCAAATAGATCAACGCGCGTTTGGCCATAGTTCGAGAATCCTGCGGCCAGTGACGCCATGCCCTTCCACGACGACGCGCCAACTTCCAGCCAGTTGGCCGCCGTCGGTCCGCTTAACATGCGCGCCGATGGAAATGACGGTTCCGTCTCGAGATTCTCACCGTCGTTGCCGGCCGCGTGCACCAACAGCACACCTTTCAACTCCGCGTACGCTACCGCGGCGTCCACGTCGGCTTTGTTCGGCGAGTAATCCTTGCCGAAGCTCATGTTGATGATCTGCGCGCCGTTGTCGACGGCATAACGAATGGCCGCGGCGATGTCTGGATCACGTTCGTCACCGTCGGGC
Organism: Gemmatimonadaceae bacterium; assembly: GCA_043718595.1. Classification (GTDB taxonomy): domain Bacteria; phylum Gemmatimonadota; class Gemmatimonadetes; order Gemmatimonadales; family Gemmatimonadaceae; genus Gemmatimonas. Next base: position 7,126 of record JAYSVL010000388.1, on the reverse strand, counting down.
ACCGCGCGCAGCGACATGATCGACACCGATGGCGCGATGCCCTGCACCTGTTGGCCCGTCGCGCGCGTCGCACCAATGATGCCGGCGACGTGTGTGCCGTGCGATGCGTCGGGCCCAGTCACATCGCGATTGCCGCGGCCACCGCGAGGCACCGGTACGCCACCTGCGGTTCGCGGTGCGTAGAGTGTATCCAAGCCGTAGGTGAACTGGCCATCGTACGCCGCTTTTGCTTTGCCAATCTCGGCGGGCGTGATTCCTTGCTGCTCCATTTGCAGCCAGATTTGCCGAGCCTGCACGTCCCGCTGCGCCGTGGGTACGAATGCCGTGACGCTCGCGCGCGTCAGCGCTTTCGCGCCTAGCGCGCTTTGCAAAACGACGGTGATCTGATCGAGCATGCCACTGATGTTGTTGATCTGGGCACGTGTGGCTGTCACCTCTTTCACCTTTTGCCGATAGGCGGTGTCGATGCTGGCACACCGAGCAACGGACGGTTTCTCTAAGCCTGTCCCCGCTCCGAGCTCGTGGCACGCGGCATACAGCCGGGTCACTTCATACGTGTCGTAGCGCACGGAGCCGCCGTCCGGGCTCGTGACCAAATTCCAGCCGAATATGTCGTCGACGAAACCGTTCCCGTCGTCATCCTTGCCGTTGCCGACAGTTTCGCGCGCATTGCGCCAGAGGTTTGGCGCGATGAGAGCATGTGCCGTATCAACGCCACCGTCGATCACCGCCACGACAACACGACGCGCGGGCGAGCGTTTCGCCAGCAACTCACTCAACGCCCGATCTGAACCCACGCCGAGCACACCGTCACGTTCGAAATCGAGCCGGTGCCAATCAGCGCGCGCCGTGTCCGGCTCGACAGCCAAGGCCGGACCGGGCGCGACCACAATTGGTGGCTGTTGGACAGCGGGAGTCGGTGGCGGTGCGACAATTGGTCGACCGGCGCATGCTGTCAGCGCGTACAGGCCGAGCGCGTGCAACACGAGCGAGACGCGACGCGAAGAAAGTCCAGTCATTGTGCGCGCGAGGAAGGGGTAAGGTGGTTACGGGGCCATAGTGAAAATATCACGTGAGCGATTCCCCGGTGAGCTGCTGCGCTTGCGAAGCGGTTGCGAGATGTCGGGAGACGTCGCAGTGGTGGGCGCGCGTGATGTCAGGTTGAGCCCCTCGCCAACGTCTCGTACATTTGCGGCATGACCAAACGAAATCTTGTTGCCATCGGTCTCACGCTTGTTTCGCTTGGCCTGCTCTGGCCCGGCCTCACGGAGCCCGTGCTGTCGATCACCGCCTCGATGAGCTTGTTCGGTGAGACGAAAGAAGTGTTTCGTCAAACACAGAGCATCGCACAAACCGTCAAGAACTTATACACGTCCGGCAATCTGTTCGTTGCGGGTATGGTGTTGTTGTTTAGTATCACGGTGCCGCTGGTCAAGGTTTCGATGCTCGCTGTGCTGCTCACCACACGGAAGGCGAGCAGGCGACGGCGCATGTTTCTGTGGGTGCGATCCATCAGCAAGTGGGCGATGGCCGACGTGTTTGTTGTTGGCGTCTTCATCGCGTACCTTGCGGCCAAAGCGACGGATAACCTGAATGCCGTCGCCGAACGCGGATTCTATTTCTTCGCCGCCTACTGTCTGGTGTCCAATCTCGCATTCCACTTGCTGCACATTCCGGAAGAACCGGTTCGCCTCTGACGCCGTGAGCCGCGAATGGACAACTACGAACTGCATGGTGGCTGCGCCCCGATCACAAAGATTTTACGGATAGAAACGGAACAACAGAAACCTTTTGAGTTTGCATAGATGCTTGCAGACTCGGTTGTGACCTGCTACCGGCGCGTCGCGACCAGCCGCCAATCACGACGACCGCGCGTGGCGCGCATCGACCAGGTGGAATAACTGCGGCGCAAGATCGATCGAGGCAGGACGTCGCGGTCGCGCAATAGTCCGTCGACGATATGCACACCACCCCGTACCGTGGACGTTTGTAAATCGTCGATGAGTTCTCTCGCTTCCCAGTCAGAGAGATCGGCGCACGCGGCAGGCGAGTACAACACCGACGCAAAGAGTCGCGGCCGCGGTATCGCTGCTGGCGATGGGACCGTGCGCACGAGACGCGACCACCCGTTGCGTGTGGCTCGTTGGTCAATTGCGACGCGCTCCTCATGCTCTGGCTCTACCACAACCACCGCTTGGCCAGCTTCACAGAACAATTGCCACACGTCCGGACTGCGCGGCTGTAACACCAGCACCGGTGACGACGTCTCCTGCAGTGTTGGTACGTCGAGCGCCAGTTGTAGTGCCATCGGCGATACTGCGACTGATGACATCCCAACGGCAGTAGAAGGACGCACCGCGAGTGCCTGTCGTTGCGCACGCATCCACGCGCGAAACGTCGGCAGCGCCATACGCTCGGCGATGATGCTATCCACTTCGGCCGCGAGCAGCGCCTCGCCAAGTTGCAGTTCGCGGCGCGCATCAAGTCGCGCGCGGGCCTGTTCGGCGATGCGGAGCAGTGACGAGCGCACGATCACCTGTTTGTAGAACTCGACCTCGCGCGCGCGGTACTGCTCGTAACGGCGACGGAAGGAGTGCGGGCGAGCGTCAGCGGAATCCATGGGCGCGTCGAAAAAGCGGATACTGCGACTAACGGACTCTCAGCTTACCACGAAATCCGTCGGATCACCATGCGCGTCTCACCATGTGATTGTCATCATGCGCCCGGTGCGCGCAGGCGTTGTGCACGTGCTCGCCACGCCACGCCCCGCTGCTTGCAAGTACGCGAACGTCATATCTTACGGCACCGACGCAACGCCTACGGTAAACGTTTGGGTGCCAACGTAATGATTGCTCGTATTCGTGAACCCATCGCCACTGCCCTTGGGATCTGCGCGCGTCACCTGCACGGTGTACGTCTGGCCCGACACCAGTGCCTTGGCTGGAACGTCAATGCGTCCCCCAGTCGGCGTTAGCGCACCGTAGTCCACGCCGGAAACGAGCGTGTTGCTGCCAATCGCCGCAATCGACCAGACGAGTGTTGTGGTGTACCCATCACCGGCGACCGATCCCGCATACACGCGCACGAGCTGCGCGCCTTCAGGCTGCCAACTGATCACCACGCGCGACGCGCCGACGGTTGGCGTCACGCGTACCTGTGGCACTTGCGACGCGTCATACGGATTCACGTCGCAGGCAGTGAGCAGCACCACGCACGCGAGCGTCGTCATGCACGTTGCGCGCACGACGCGCAGCGAACCCTCGGATCGTACAGGGGCGGCGTGTCCCGTCATGTCGTCGGTGATGTGACGCAGAGGATCACGACCGCGCCTCGCTCACGCGCTGAATCAAGACCCCGCATGCTTGCGCATACGATGCGACGACCGCGTCCGCTGTCACGAGATGCATCGGTTCTTCCAAAGCTTGCGCGATGAGCATGCGATCAAACGGATCACGATGCAGCAACGGCAAGTTAGCGACTCGCATCGCCGGTCCTGCTGCGATGGAGAGCTCACGCATTCCCGCATCAAGGGCTGCCGCCCGCAGCGCTGCCACGGGCTCGGTCAACGTGTGTACTGCGCGTGACTGCTTGATCGCCAACTCCCACCATGACGCGACGCTCACGTAGGCCTCCACGTTGTCGCTGAGCATTGCCCGGTCGCGTGTCGTGAGTCGGGGATGCCCGCTCAGCACCCAGAGCACGACGTGCGTGTCGAGCAGTACCCGCACTACACTGCGCCGGAATCGAACTCGTCGAGGATATGCTCGGGTAATGGTGCATCAAAGTCTTCCGGCACCACCAACCCCTTGAGGGTGCCAAACCTCAAGCCACCGCGACGATCGTCGGCTGCGACCAGAGCGACCTGGGGACGACCGTAGGCGCCGATTTCGATGCGCTCGCCTTGCGCCGCGCGCTTGACCAACGCAGAAAGCGACTTTTTCGCTGCCGCGATAGACACAACGCTCATGGACCACCCTTCCTTCAATGATGTGGTAGGTCGGACCTAGGTCATACTTAACAATTTCCCTCTGTCGCTGCAAGACGCGGGACCGCGTCGGTTTAAGGCTGATAGAGTGCCAATCCCGGCACGTCTCGCACGTCCTTGACGTTGAGCGTCCAGAGCTGCGCCGACCGTCGAATGGCGCACACGGCGATGGCGAGGTCGATCCCGCGATCGCGCGGTGCCGTCACGGCGCGATAGATCTCGGCCTCGGCGGACGCGTCTGCGGCGCCAAACTCAAGCACAGCGGTCGCGTGGGAGTAGCGTCTCCTGTGTCGCCAGTTCGTCCGGCGCGGCGCTGGCGACGCACAGCGGCACCGCGATGCGTCGCCAGATGCCACATTAGAACGGCGGTGGTGGCGCGGATGGGAGCACCGGATCGCTGGGACCGCAGCACAGTTCGTTGACTGTCGCCATCCAGTCCACCAGGCCTACACCGTCCGGTTTCTTGGTGTTCACCCACACGAGCAACGCCTGCAGCTTTTCGCGCGTCCGATCGTGTTCGGCGGCAAGCGCTGCGTGTTTTGTCTCCAGTTCCGTGACCCGCAGGATCAGTGGGTCGACTCTGGAGTCTTTGCATCCCGAGGCCAGCACACACGCGCCGAGCACAACAAATGCCAGTCGCTTCATACACGGTTCACCAAGTGAGGGAAGGGCTACGTGGGCGGGACCGCCGCCAGCGCGTTGAGGCGTTCCATATACTGCCGGAACTCGCCCTGCTTGTCCAGCGCTCGCGCGGCTCGCGCACGGACATCTAGGGTTTGGCGAAGGAATGGCAGATAAATGGCGGGCTGCGGATGCTCAAGCGTAGCCGCCGCCGCGAGCGCCTCAGACCAGTCGCCGCGGGTCAGCAACAGGTGAGCAAGAATGCTCCGCTCAACGGCAAGCGGTTCGAAAAGTTCGTAGGTCAGCGAGTCTCGCCGCGCCGTTGGTGTTAAGGCGCGAAGGGCAGCGATCGCCGCCGTCGTGTCGCGCAGGGCGAGCAGGAGGTGCGCGTTCATCGCGCGGGCGAACAACAGTTCGCGCCGTCCGCCACTCCGTGCGACACTGTCGCTCACCGCGTGCATCAATCGCAAACGCACCGTGTCACTCAATAGCGCGTGCCATAACCCGAGCACCCAACGCGTCTGCGGACTCGCCCGCTCGTACGCCGGTCCATATGCAGTCTGCGCAAAGGTCGCGGCCTCTTCGGCCTTGGGACGCATCAGGTCGATGCGCGCTCCGGCCACGGCATCGAGAATGTACAACGACCGTGCCTGCGATGTGCCCGCGGCCACCGTGGAATCGAGCAATGCACGGAGTTCGACGTCGCGTCGTGTCGCGACCAGCAGGCCCTGCAACAACAGCAGCGCTGACCAGCGCACGCCCGCGGTGGTGGTGCTAGAACGCAGCAACAGGCGCAGCCCCTGTTCGGCGCAGCGTGGTTGTGCAAAGTGCGCCAGCAGCTCTTTCGATGCGGCCAATACGATGGCGGCCTCTGTGTCCGCCGCGTCGCCCCACGCCGACGCATCGCCGCGAACGCAGGCGGCCATCATGTCCAGTTCGCGCACAAGTGCCGGTGCCGCTCCTCGCGCGCGCAACACGGTCGCGATCGCCGTGCCCCGTGCAACGTCACCACGCCTCAATGCAATCTCGGCCAGATGAAAAAGCGGCGGGGTAAAGGCGGAGTCACGTCGCACCGCTTCCGTGAACCAGTAATTGGCGGCGGAGTCGGCAGGAGACGCCGACATGCCGAGCAGGTGCTGGTACACTTCGGCCAACGCCATCGCCGATTCCGGCGCGTCTTTGTCAATAGTCAGCAACTGCTCGAGCGCGACGCGCGCCGAGTCAGCGTCGCCCCGCAAATACCAGTGCAGCCCTACCGCGAGACCGCGCAGGCGCGAGGGCAACACGCTGCGGCGGACGACAGCGTGGCGCGCCAGCTCCTCCGCTTCGGCAAGTCGCGACTCCCAGCTGGCGGCTTGCGCCCCGCGCACCGCCGCGATTGCAAGCGCGCTGTCTTCGCGAACAGCGCGCCGGAAAAAATCGAGTGCGGGCGCAAACCGCGACTGGCGATACTCGCGCTCTCCCTGAATCCACAGCGCGACCGCGCTTGGCGATCGCTGCGCGAGGTCGTCGACATCAAGCCGATGCGTTGGATCGAGCAGTCGCGGCAGCAATCGACTTACCGCGCGAAGGCCGAGTGTTGGCGCAAGCACCGCTGCATCACCGCTCGCACTCTCTTGCGCCACCAGCGAATCGCCGAGCACGTCGTGCAGTCGCAACACGACCTCCGTACTCTCACCACGTCGGGCCACCACACCATCCACGTAGTGTCGGGCGCCGCGTTCACTCGCCAAACGCCGTGCAGACTGCGCCGTCAGCAACCGCAGGTCGTTTCGTGTGTCGAGCGGCAGGTGACTGTATCCGTCAATCACGCGCAGCGGTTCTGCGTGCTCTAGCGACGCGCCGATGGCGATCGCCACGTCCCATCCAGCATCACGGTCAGTGGTGGACGCCGTCTGGAGCGGGAACACAACGACGCGATGGTCATCGAGCTTCGGCGAGGCGCGATACCAAACGATGCCGAGGAGACCAACCGCGAGGCCCAGCCCGGCCAGCGCGAGGACGCGACGGCGGCGTGCAGTACGACGCCGTTCCGGTTGCGTGTGCACGCCCGGCACCGGCGTCGACGGCGTGTCCAGCGCAGCCTCGAACTCCGACGCTGACGCGAAGCGATCGGCCGGCACTTTCTCCAGCGCCCGTTCCAAAGCAGCGACAATCGCTGGAGGTACCGACGGTCGTACGATGTCCATTGCCGGCGGTCGGTCGAGCATATGTCGCGCGATGACCACTCGCGGCGTGCTCGATCCGAATGGTGGATCACCGGCAAGCATCTCGTACAACACGCACCCAAGTGCATAGATGTCACTCTTCGCGCCTACGTCCGCATCGGCGGCGGCTTGCTCCGGGCTCATATACGCCACCGTCCCAACGGCGAGTCCACTTTCGGTGAGCCGTTCTGATGCCGCGTTGCCGACGATCCGTGCGACACCAAAGTCGGTGAGCATCGCGTGGCCCGACGACAGCAGAATATTCTCCGGCTTCACATCGCGATGGACGATGCCCTCTTCGTGCGCGTAGGCG
>JAYSVL010000387.1:0-4673 GCA_043718595.1 Gemmatimonadaceae bacterium | reverse complement strand
GCGCAGTACGGTGTTGTCGTACTGTAGCCATCAGCGATCTTGAGCCACGCGACCGGCGTGCTACCATCTGTGATGTAGCAGGATAGATCTGGAGGGCTCTGGGTCGCCGTGCCCGCCGCAGCGGGCAACGGCTGTGTCGCACCGCCGCTCGAACTGATCGGCAGGTAGTAGTTAAGTCTCGTGCCGGTGCCAGATTGTCCAGCCGGTCCTGATGGTCCGGGAAGGCCAGCTACACCCTGCACGCCTTGAGGGCCAGCCGGTCCCGGCAGTCCCTGTGCGCCGGTCGGACCTTGCGGTCCTTGCGGACCCGCTGGCCCTTGTGGTCCGGTCGCGCCATCGGCGCCCTTGCAGCTTGCCAGCACTACCAGCATCAGCATCGCCAGACATTCACGTTGACGTTTCATGCCCTCATCCTCCCTGCCATGTGATGACGACGAATCCGCGTCGTCTTCGGTCCTACATCAATCAAAACGGCGCTGACGACGCGATGACGCATCCCCTTAGCGTTCTCATCCGTAGAATGAGGCAACGTCGGCGACGCGGCCACGCCTCACGGTTTTCCGCACGTATCCACGGATGAGTGCAATGCTGTATGTGTCTGCTGTCACGTATCTCGTGTGTGTCTCAATGGTGCTCCCGCTGCGCGCACGGTTGCTGATGTGATTCGCGTTCGGGAGGGTCGTGCGACCGCGCCGGTAGCGGTGTGGCCCCAAGGGATCACGAACGATTGGTCAATCAACTGCTGACTGGTAATCTCTGATCGGTAAAACTGTCGAAGTTGGTGTCAGGCGGCTGCTCTGGCTGCTGGCAATCGAGGGCAGATACGCTGGATTTCTCGGATCGACCGAGCTGCGCCGCAATCGTGAGGGAAGCGATTTGGTTAGACCGGCGTTAGACCGTGGGAGCAGTCTGCTCAGGAACATATCCTAACGCCACAGTGATATTTTCTTATAGCGTTGTCCTGCAACATCTTACGAAATAGCTGGGGCGGGACTCGAACCCGCGACCCCGGCATTATGAGTGCCGTGCTCTAACCAGCTGAGCTACCCAGCCAAACCCGACCCAAAACGCTGTGACAAACCAAACTCGAAACGCTGACACCAACGCAAACGGCCGGCCCTGGTCAGGACCGGCCGATGCGAATCTCCCAATGGCGGGGGCGGGATTTGAACCCGCGACCTTCGGGTTATGAGCCCGACGAGCTACCAGGCTGCTCCACCCCGCGGCAGTTGGAGGAACCTAGCGGACCGACAGCCTGAGTCAACCCCGCGGCGCACCCGGCGACGAGTCGCGCTGGGCCACGCTGTCCGCCGCGGCTCGCGGCGTTCGCGTGAGGTAGACCAACTCCTTGTCGCCCCGCACCATGCCGAATTCCTCCCGTGCGATGCGCTCCAGTCGCACCGTGTCGCGCGACACCGACGAAAATTCTACCCGAAGCGAGTCCACCTGCGTGCGCAACGCGGCGACTTCGGCGTCCAGGACACGTTTGCGTGATTGCTGGCGGAATACGTCGCTCGTGCCGTACTCGCCTCCCTCCACGGCGAAGGCCAGGACGGCGACCGCACACGCGCACCAGATGGCACGACGAAGCAATCGTCGGAATGGAGTCTCTGCAGTACGTGATCGGCGAGTCGCCATGAACGTGTCCAGGAAAAGTGCGAACTACAAACCAAACAGCGAGCCGCCCGGATACTCGGCGTGTGCTTCCAGTTGTTCTTCGATGCGCAACAACTGATTGTATTTCGCCACGCGATCTGAGCGCGACGGCGCACCTGTCTTGATCTGCCCTGCTTGCGTCGCGACGGCGAGATCGGCGATGAACGTGTCCTCGGTCTCACCGGAGCGATGCGAAATGATGCAGTTGTAACCCGCGGCGCGCGCCAGCTCGATCGTCTCCATGGTCTCGGTGAGCGTGCCGATCTGGTTCACCTTGACGAGAATGGCGTTGGCAACCTCCGCCTCAATGCCCCGGCCGAGTATCGATGCGTTCGTGCAGAACAAATCATCACCGACCAGCTGGCATCGATCACCAAGAGCTTCCGTCAGCAACTTCCAGCCGTCCCAGTCGTTCTCCGCCATGCCATCTTCAATGGAGACGATGGGGTACTCGGCCACCCATTCGGCGTACATTGCCACCATCTCCTGCGGACTGCGCGTGCGAGCGCCACTCTTCTTGAAGTGATAGGCACCATCGCGAAAGAGTTCACTGGCCGCGACGTCCAACGCGAGCGCGATGTCGTGACCCGGACGCAATCCCGCCGCTTCAATCGCTTCAATAATCACCTTGAGTGCGTCTTCGTCCGTGCCAAGATTGGGCGCAAAACCTCCTTCGTCACCAACGCCCGTCGACAGCTTGCGACCGACCAGCACTTTCTTGAGCGCGTGAAACACCTGCGTGCCCATGCGCAGTCCTTCCGAGAAGGATTCCGCACCAACGGGCACCACCATGAACTCCTGAAAGTCCACCGTGTTGGTGGAATGCGCGCCGCCGTTGAGGATATTCATCATCGGAACAGGCAATGTGCGCGCCATCGGTCCGCCGAGGTACCGATACAATGGCAAGCCCACCTCGGCCGCTGCGGCGCGCGCGGTCGCCATCGACACGCCAAGCAACGCATTCGCGCCAAGTCGGCCTTTGTTCTCCGTGCCATCGAGTTCGATCATGGTGCGATCGATCGCCAACTGATCAGTGGCATCCATCCCTTCCAGTGCTTCGGCGATCTCGCCGTTGACGTTGGCGCACGCGGTGAGCACGCCTTTCCCGCCGTACCGTTCGCCGTCACCGTCGCGCAGTTCCACGGCTTCGCGCTCACCGGTGGACGCACCACTCGGCACTGCAGCGCGACCGGCAGCGCCAGTCTCGAGAATCACATCCACTTCCACGGTGGGATTGCCACGACTATCGAGAATTTCGCGCGCACTTACTGAAACGATGGCAGCCATGAGTGAGTTGGAAGGAGGGCAATGCTACGTAGCGAGACCGGGGGTCTGTGCAGCGCCGGTAGGGAACACACGAGGTTCGAGTGGTGGTTCTACACCGTACGTGGCGCGTAGCAGGTCGGCCATCCGCTGCCGAACTCGCTCCGACAGCGCTTCTCGATCATCGTAAGTCAAACCTTCCGTACGCACCGGTTCAAGCATGTGCACGTGCACTACACCCGGAGTGGCGCGAAACGACCCGCGCGGATTGACCTCAATGGTACCGTGAATCACCACCGGCACAATCTGCGCGCCCGAACTGACGGCCAGCACGAAGGGTCCCTTCTTGAACGGGCGGAGTGCATAACGATCACCGCGCGTGCCTTCGGGATACACGAGTACCGATTGTCCGTCGCGCACCTTGCTCACGGCGTCCTCATACGCACCAATCGCCGCCTTGCGATTCTCGCGATCGATATAAATGACGCCAACCGCACGCGCTGCCGCACCAAACAGCGGAATGTTTTCGAGTTCGCGCTTGGCGACAAAGCCGTAGCTGGGCAATGCGTGAATCATCGACGGAATGTCGAACCAACTGACGTGATTGGCGATGAACACGCGCGGCGTGCCTGATGCCAAATCGTCGCCACCATGCACCACGACGCGAACGCCCGCGGCCTTGAGCAACCAGGACGCCCATGCGCGTGTTGCGCGTTCATACACACCACCGGCGCGATGCGGCACACCGACAAGCTGCGCCAGCAGCACGATCGTGCCAAACAGCAGCGTCCCAATGGCCAAGGCCAGCATCGTCAGTGCCGTTCGCATCACCCTGTAAAGTGATCATGCCCGGGCACGAATTCAACGCGTTCGTCGGCATTTCGACCGATGATTTGCACATTGCCTCCACTGACGTGATGCGTCACGTCGCCAATGTCGGTGAGCGGAACATCTGAATTCGTCGACCATTGCGCGAGCAGACGCTCCGCGACGTCAGGCGGTGCGGCGACGAGCAATTCATACTCCTCGCCGCTCGACAGCGCGCGCGCGGGCGACGCACCCGGACCCAGTGGGAGCCGATCGGCATCGATACGAATGCACACGGCACTTGCCGCCGCCAGATGAGCGGCGTCAGCGGCGAGACCGTCAGAAATGTCGAGCATGGCGTGCACACCAGCGCTCGCCAACACTTGGCCTTCCTGCAAACGCGGTAGGGGTGAGGCGAAGCGACTACGCGCCCAAGTTGAGGGCACGGCGCCCGCATACCACTGTTTGACTGCGTCGCCCGGGCCGCCAAGCTGACCGGTGACGAGTACGCGATCACCGGGCACGGCGCCACGACGCGCCACCGGACGCGTAGTCGATCCAATCACCGTACTGGTTATCGCGAGCGTCTGTCCGAGGCTGAGATTGCCGCCCACGATACGCGCGCCGGTGGGTCGGAGCACGCGGGCTATTCCGTCAGCGATGTCGGCCAGCGACTGTCTCCATCGCTCCGGAACGACGAACGCGCAGAGCATCGCGTCGGCACGTGCACCCATCGCGGCGAGATCGCTCAAAGCGGCAGCGGCCGCGCGCGCGCCAACTTCCGCTGGCGTAATCCAGGATGGAAGAAAGTGAACACCCTCGACGCAGGCGTCGGTGCTCACGACAATCGTACGACCAGTGCTCGCGACGTCGCGCGACAACGCCGTCAACACGGCCGCATCATCACCAATATCCACGGCGAGATCACCCCAGCGCGACATCAGCAT
>JAYSVL010000386.1:0-4702 GCA_043718595.1 Gemmatimonadaceae bacterium | reverse complement strand
TCCCGTGGGCTACCTCTTCACCCTCGCGATCTCGTCGCTCGGTGTCTATGGCATCGTGCTCGCCGGCTGGTCATCAAACAACAAGTACGCGCTGCTGGGCGGCCTGCGCTCCAGTGCACAGATGATTTCGTACGAGATTGCGATGGGAATGTCGACGATCCCGATTCTCCTCTTGGCCGGTAATGTGTCGCTGTCGGCGATTATCGCGCAGCAACAACGGATGGGATGGAATGTGCTGTCGCTGACGATTGCCTGGTTCACCTTTCTCGTTGCGGCGTTCGCCGAGACGAATCGACTGCCATTCGACTTACCGGAAGCGGAGTCCGAGCTGATCGCCGGATATCACACAGAATACAGTGGCATGAAGTTCTCACTGTTCTTCATCGCCGAGTATGCGAACATGGTGACGGTGAGCGGCTTAACGGCGACGCTCTTCTTTGGTGGCTGGGACCTGCCGTTCACCCAGTGGGACAACATCCCGCCGTGGACGGTGGTGAAAACACTCGTCACCCTCGTTGCCTTCGCGCTCAAAACCGGATTCTTCTTGTTCCTCTTCATGTGGATCCGCTGGACGCTGCCGCGATTTCGTTACGATCAGCTAATGTCGCTGGGCTGGAGTGTCATGCTGCCGATGGCGCTTGCCTACATCGTGATCATTGCGGCGGCAACGCTCGGCCTCGACGCGCTCGGCGTGGCACGCGGGCCGCTCTTCTCGCTCGCGCTGCTGGTGATGAACGCTGTCCTAATCGTTGTGCTGCTGCGATGGCTTGATCGCGGCAAACTGATCAGCCCCGCCAGTGCACGCGTCGGCGCGTCGGATCTTGAGCGGCTGCGGGCGCGAGGGCTGGAGCACTCGCGTCGCCAGCTCGCGGCGCAACGCGACGCGCAGCGTGCGACAATCGCTGGCGTTGCCATCGACCACACGCGAGCCGACGTGGAGGAGACCGTCGTATGAGCATCGGTGTGAAGGTCATGCCGCGTCGTCTCGAGCGCGTCAGCTATGTGCGAGCGACGCTGAACGGCATGATGACCACGATGAAGCATTTGGTCGATCCGCACAAAGTGACCATGCAGTATCCGGAAACGAAATGGGATCTGTCACCGCGGTGGCGTGGCACACACCGGATGCTGACGACGGAAACCGGCAAGGCAAAGTGTGTTGCCTGTGGGTTGTGCCCAACCGTGTGTCCGGCAAACTGCATCAAACTGGTGCCCGGTGAAGACGAGCAAGGAAACCGGTTTCCACTCGTCTTTGAGATCGATGAGTTTCGCTGCATTTTCTGCGGCTATTGCCAGGAAGTCTGTCCGGAGGAAGCCATTCACCTCGGACGACACTATGAGAACGCGGAGTTTGACCGTGCCTCGTTTGTGTACGATCTCGAGCGACTCACCGCACAGACGCATCCCGTCACGGAACTATGGGATCCGTCAGACCCGAAGGGCGAATGATCGGCTTCCCACGGTTTCAGTTCTACTTCTTCGCGCTCATCGCGATCGCGTCAGCACTGCTCTTTGTGACGCGACGCGCGCCCGTGGCGGCAGCGCTGTGGCTGGTCAACGTGATGCTCGCGCTAAGTGGCCTCTACGTCATGCTTGACGCGCCGTTCGTCGCGACGATTCAGGTGCTCGTCTACGCTGGCGCCATCATGGTGGTGTTCGTCTTCGTCGTCATGCTGCTGAATCTCGGTCGCGCCGACGTGAGCGACTTGCGCGCGGTCGGACCGCGTATTGGCGCTGCACTGATTGGGCTTGGGCTGGTGGCCAATGTGCTCACCGTGCTGCGCGATCGCATTCCTGTCGTGGAGTCGGCGCCAGCGGAAACCAACGTCGTGACATCGGTCGCTGACTCGCTGTTTCGCGACTACGCCGTCGCCTTCGAGCTGACGAGCGTGGTGCTGCTGGTCGCGGTCGTGGGCGCCGTTTTGCTCGCCAAGAAGCGAGCGCGCGCATGATCGCCGAAGCACTCATCGTCTCGGCGATCCTGTTTGCCATCGGCGTTGTTGGCGTGCTCACGAGGCGCAACGCAATCATCTTGTTTATGTGCGTCGAGCTGATGCTCAACGCCGTGAACCTGACCTTTGTCGCCCTCGCCAAAGTGCATGGGGTTGCGGGCCATGTGTTCGTGGTGATGGTGATGACCGTTGCCGCAGCGGAAGCGGCGTTGGGTCTGGCGATCGTTATTGCAGTCTTCCGACACTTCGGGACGGTCGACTTATCGGCGATTCGCCGGTTGCGCGGATGATGCCGCCGATGCTCGCCCAGGACGCAGCGGCCGCGTTGCGCCATCCACTCGACGGCAGCATCGCCGAGTTGGTGTGGCTGCTTCCACTGTTGCCGCTGCTCGGCGCGGCGCTGAATGGTGCGCTGTCGTTGTGGGGCAGCGCAGGAGACGCAGACGGCCGCCGTCCGGTTGCACGCAGGCTGGCGTCGGTCGTCGCAATCACCGTGCTGGCCGCTGCCTTCGGGCTGGCAGTGGCGATCGTGCTGGCCATGGCGGCGCTGCCAACGATTGTCGCGCCGTTTGTGCGCACGTACGCGGAGTGGATGCCGGTCGGGGCGCTCCGCGTGGAGTGGGGAGTGCAACTGGATCAGTTGTCGGCGGTGATGATGCTTGTCATCACTGGCGTTGGTACCCTGATCCACATCTTCTCGCTCGGCTACATGAAAGACGATCCGGGGTTTGCGCGGTTCTTTGCGTATCTCAATCTGTTCGTCGCGTTCATGCTGGTCCTCGTGCTTGGTTCGAGTTATCCGGTGCTGTTTGTTGGGTGGGAAGGCGTTGGCCTGTGTTCGTACCTGCTCATCGGTTTCTGGTTTAGCGATCAAGCAAACGCCGAGGCTGGGAAGAAGGCGTTTGTTGTTAACCGCATCGGCGATTTTGGGTTTTTGGCAGCGATGTTCCTTATCTGGACGCGCGTGCACACGCTCAACTTTTCCGAGGCACATGCAGCACTTGGTGCGATGGCGGGCACGCCGGTGCTGGTCGGCATCGCAGCGTTGCTGTTTGTCGGGTGCGCAGGCAAAAGTGCACAGCTACCCCTGTACGTCTGGTTACCGGACGCGATGGCAGGGCCAACACCCGTTTCCGCGTTGATTCACGCGGCGACGATGGTCACCGCGGGTGTGTACCTCGTCGCACGTGCTGCGCCAATCTTCGCCGGCGCACCATCGGTATCGCTGCTGGTCACGGCCGTCGGCGCACTGACCGCACTGCTGGCCGCGACGATCGCGCTTCGGCAGTGGGACATTAAGAAGGTGCTGGCGTATTCAACCATTTCGCAGCTTGGTTACATGTTTGTGGCTGTCGGGAGCGGTGCGTATGCCGCGGGCGTGTTCCATTTGGTCACCCATGCGTTCTTCAAGGCGCTGCTGTTCCTCGGCGCAGGATCGGTCATCCACGCACTCCATGCGGCGTACCACCACACACATCGACACGACGACGCACAGGATCTGCGCAACATGGGTGGATTGCTACGCCTCATGCCGTGGACCGGTAGCGCGATGCTTCTGGCGACGCTCGCCATCATCGGCATTCCTCCGCTTGCAGGATTTTTCTCCAAGGATGCCATTCTTGCCGCGGTCTTTGCGCGCGCGCAGGACTCGCCGCTTGCCCAGAGTGCGCTGCTGGGTGTTTCCGGTAACGTGGTGCTCTATGCGGCATTCGCCATGGGACTGCTCACCGCACTGCTGACCGCAGTGTATATGATGCGATTGATCATGCTGGCGTTCTTCGGTGAGAATCGCTCGGGAATGGAGCCTCCGGCGATACACGAAGCGCCAGCGGTGATGACGATTCCCGTACTCGCGCTCGGCCTCCTTACCCTCATCGGCGGGTGGTTAAACCTCCCCTTGGCGCTACCGTGGGGGCCCACTGAACGACTCAGCGAGTGGCTTGCGCCGGTGACCGCGGCGAGCACGCGGCGACTCGCTGGGCCTGCTGAGTTGTCGCACAGCAACGAGTCGCTGCTCATTGCCGTTGCGGTCGTGATCGGTGTGATCGGCATCGCGATGGCCGTGTTTCTGTTTCGACGCCCGATCGCGGACAAGTCGCATGCGCCAGCCGATACCGGCATCGCCGCGTTGCTCGCCAGTGGCTATCACGTTGACAATGCGCTGGACGTGATGGCGGTGCGACCACTGCAGTGGGTCGCCGCCACGGCTGTTGGCCGAGGCCTCGATGGTGCGATCAACGGCGTGTACAACTTTGGTGGTCGCGTCCTTGGGCGAATGGCGAAACAGTCCGGCGAGCACCTGCAAGATGGCGACGTTGGTAAGTACGCGTGGTTCGTGGCCGCTGGTGCGCTTGCCATACTCGCGGCGTTGACGCTCAACTGATGTCGGCGATGCTACGATCACTGAGTGTCGAGCACTGGGTGCTGCCGGCGATGCTGCTGTGGCCGCTGATCGCCGCGATTGCCGTGCGTGTGCTTGGTCGTGACACATCGCGAGATGATGTCGGATCGGAAGCACCCAGTGGCGGACCAGACGCACGCCTTCTCACCCTTGTCGCCCTGGCCGTCGAGGGGCTCCTCGGTGTGTTGCTGTGGCTCGTGTACGACCCTGACAGCAGCGGTTGGCAGGCGAGCGTCAGTTGGCCGTGGCTGAGCGACATCGGCGCGACGTTCAGCGTCGGCGTTGATGGTGTGTCGCTCCCGATGGTGGTGCTGACCGCGCTGCTGGTCCCGTTAGCCTTTCTTGGTTC
>JAYSVL010000385.1:0-1648 GCA_043718595.1 Gemmatimonadaceae bacterium | reverse complement strand
ACACCCCTCGCGGGTGTTATCGGTGCGCAAGCATCCCATGTTGTACGCTCACCTCTGGAGTTCCGCCACTCCTCTCTCCCCGCCTACCCTACATGACTCGTCGGTCTGAGGCAGAGCCTCGCTAGATATACCCGCCGACCACCCAGGCCAGCGGTGGCAACAACAGGCCCAGTACGATAAACACGATCGGTCCCTTGGTCGCCTCGGCAATCAGGAATGCATGCTCCGGACGTGATGGGTCGACGTATGCGCGCACCGTCGCATGGAGGGCAAAGGGCGCGAGTTCAGCGGCGGCGCTTGATGCCGACGCATACCCCTGCACGATGCTATTCGGATAGAGCAGATCACTCTCGTACTCCATTCCTGACACGCGATAGCGAAAGCGCACGTCCGGACGGTGCGAGGTCGTGCTATTGCTGCGATTCAGTCGCGAGTCGGTGTCGGCGGATGAACTGCTGAATACGGCCGAGTGTACGATGGTGGCGTCGACGCGTTCGGCGTTTGCGAGGTTACCGCGCTGCTGCATGAACTGCCGCAAGCCAACAACGAGCAGCATCAATCCGAGGCCGCCGAAAATGAGAAACGTGATGATCTGTGCCATCAGCCGATCTCCGGTGTGCCCAGAGTGTGGAAATTTGTCATACCCAGAGTTACGATGTCGATCGACGGCACGGAAGGATCCGCGCGCCGACCGAGCCCCCTGACGACACACAATGCGCAGCCAGTCTGTTCGCGTTCTTCTCGCTCTTTCCGTCGGACTCGCCCTTGGCATGAGCCTCGCGGCCGCAGGCAGCGCGACGTCGCCGATGGTGGCGTTTGCCGACGTGATCGGCACGTTGTGGACGAATGCCATTCGTATGACCGTTATCCCGCTGGTCGCTGCCCTGACGGTTGCGTCCGTGGCGGGGACGGGCGCAACCGCTGATCTGCGTCGCGCGATGGGCCGAGCGTTTGTGGTGTTTGTTGTACTGTTGGTGGTTGGCGGTGTACTCGCGCTCGTCATCGGCGAACTGGCGTTCAAGAACTTCGATCTGCCTGCAGATGTTGCCGCGCGAGTGCGAGCGTCAGCATCGACCGCCGCCGCAACGCCAACCTTGCCGACACTCAGTCAGCGGCTCATCGACATGGTGCCGTCGAATCCCATCAAGTCGGCTGCCGACGGCGCCCTGTTGCCACTTGTGGTGTTTTCACTCGCCTTGGGTTTCGCACTCAAGCAGGTCGCCGCAGAACGACGCGACGCGGTGATCACTATCTGTCGTGGTATCTCCGACGCGTTGCTCGTGGTTGTTGGCTGGGTCGTCGCCATCGCCCCACTCGGCGTGTTCGCCCTCGCGTTCGCACTCGGCGCAAAACTTGGGGTATCAAGTCTCGGAGCACTCGCGCGCTACATCGCAACGCTGTGTACGGTGCTGATCGTGTTTACGATCGTCTTGTATCCGGTGGTGATGCTCTTTGGCCGTGTATCGCTGCAACGCTTTGCGTCGGCCGCCGCGCCGGCGCAGGCACTCGCCGCCGGATCACGTTCGTCACTTAGCGCGCTACCGATGATGATCAGTGCCGCGCGTGACAAGCTTGGCCTCGACGCAACGGCGAGTGGATTTGTGCTGCCGCTGGCGGTCTCGATCTTTCGCGTCAACGTACCGATGGC
>JAYSVL010000384.1:0-1657 GCA_043718595.1 Gemmatimonadaceae bacterium | reverse complement strand
GGCAACTAACCAAAGGGCTGCCAACCGCGGCCGATGGACTGGGACGTATCGGCATCGCGATCGCACCGAGCAACGCCAATCGCATTTACGCCATCGTGCAGGCAACACGCGGTGGCGCGATGTATCGCTCCGATGATGGCGGCGAGAATTGGGTGGTGGCCACGTCGAGCAGCAATATCGCGGGGCGTGCTGACGACTTCGCTGCACCCACCGTCGACCCAAAGAATCCCGACGTCGTCTACTCGGCCAACGTGGTTGCCTGGAAGTCTGTGGACGCGGGCAAGACGTGGGTCGCGCATCGTGGCGCACCGGGTGGCGATGACTATCAGCGGTACTGGATCAATCCCAACAACACCGACATCATGCTGTTGGTGGCCGACCAAGGTGCCGTGGTGACCGTGAACGGCGGCGCGACGTGGAGTTCGTGGTACAATCAGCCGACTGCCGCTTTTTATCATCTCGCGGCCGACTATGCGTTTCCGTATCGACTGTGCGGTGGTCAGCAAGACTCTGGCTCGGGTTGTGTCTCCAGTCGCGGCAACGATGGCACCATCGGCTATCGCGAGTTTCATCCTGTTGGCGCGTCAGAATACAGCTACGTGGCGCCTGATCCGCTCAATCCCGACGTGTACTACGGCGGCACCGTGGTGCGGTACGATCGACGTACAGGGCAAACGCAAACCGTGAGCCCGAATGTTGGTCGCGGCGGCGGTGCTGGTGAGGCCGATGTGTTTCGTGGCATTCGCACAATGCCCGTCCTGTTTTCGCCAATCAATCCGCGCAAACTGTACTACGGCACTAACGTGGTGTGGCAAACGGTCACTGGTGGACAACAGTGGAAACGAATCAGTCCAGACTTGTCACGCGCGACCTGGGACGTACCGGCCAGCGTTGGGCGATACGCCGGCACGCCAGCAGCGGCCGTCACGCGGCGCGGCGTGGTGTACACCATCGCGCCGAGTTACGTGGATTCGAACACGATCTGGGCGGGCACTGACGATGGATTGATTCAGGTCACGCGCAACGGGGGTACCACGTGGCGCAACGTAACGCCGCCGAGCATTGGGCCGTGGGCGAAAATCTCCATCATGGATGCGTCGCACAGCGATGCCAACACCGCCTACGCCGCGGTGAACACGATTCGCCTGGATGATTTGCGGCCACACATTTACCGCACGCGCGATGGTGGTGCGACGTGGACGGAGATTGTTGGCGGTATTGCTGATGGTGCGACGATCAACACGGTGAAGGAAGATCCGAAGCGCAAAGGACTGCTGTTTGCCGGCAGCGAAACACAAGTCTGGTTTTCGCTTGACGACGGCGATCATTGGCATGCACTGCGGCTGAACATGCCCGCGACATCCATTCGCGACCTGATCATCAAAGACAACGATCTCGCCGTCGCGACGCACGGACGCGGTTTTTGGATTCTCGATGATATTTCGGCGCTACGTCAGTGGAACGAGCGCGCTGCATCGGATGATGTCACGCTCTTCAAGCCGGCACTTGCCACACGCGTGCGCTACTCGATGTACACGGATACGCCCGTACCGCCGGATGAACCGTATGCCGAAAATCCCCCCGACGGCGCGGTCATTGACTACTACCTGCGAAGCGACGTGAGCGGACCACTCTCGCTCGACATACTCGACGCAAC
>JAYSVL010000383.1:0-1657 GCA_043718595.1 Gemmatimonadaceae bacterium | reverse complement strand
ACGCCCCCGTCGCATCGTCGGCGTGCTGGCTGCGCGCACCGTGAGGCATGACGTCCCTCGTGGTCGGTTGTTCGCGATGCCGACGCATCACTGTTGCATCGTGCATGCATCGCACCACGATGTGGCTTTGCCGTATAACGCTTGAGCTCTGCTGCAGCGCTATCATAAAAATGCGCGCGCAGCGCGCTTCCGACAACGCGCTGGCAGCAGCAGCGCATGTTAGACAGCGCCGCGATTCAGTAGCACACGCGCACACTCGCCGCCACGCCACGCCCCCGGCGAGCCGACCCGATGACCGGTGACGCCCCTGTGAGAGCGACGACATTCGATGGGGCGCGCCACGCTCCCCGTGCGCCGACCCGATGCCGAGTGACGTCCCGGTCGCTTCGTCGGACGCGTGCCGGCGCGCAAGAAGACGCATCGCTGCGCGGCGATGTGGTGCCGAGTGACGCCCCAGTGACGGCCACCATACGCGGCTTCTCGCGCCATGCTCCCAGCGAACCGACCCGATGACCGAGTGTCGTCCCAGTGTCATCATCGGAGTCGTGGCGACGCGCAACGACGACGCATCACGTCACGCACGGTGGATGCCCCCTCGTAAACCTCAACGTGTTGGCGCGCACCGCCACGGTCGCACCTACCCAATGACCGAGCAACGTCCACGTGTCGTCATCGGTGTCGTGGTGGCGCGCAACAACAATGTTGAATGTTCATGTCGTGTCGATATTCCTCGACGCCGATTGATGCGCTTGCACACAGAACAATGTGTGCCTTCGCTGTCTAACGCCAGCTTCTGCAGCGAGCGGTCCAATAATCGCGAGCGCAGCGAGCTTCCACTGCCCGCTCGTCTGCAGCAAGCATTGTTAGACACCGACGTGCGTGACCGTACCGACGCGCACTGTTGGCAGCACGGCGAGGAGCGCGGGGATCAACGGAACGAGATCTGGCACACGGTTGGACTTGGCGTGCAGCACGATCACCGCAAGGCCGCTCGCGGCCACGTTCTGCTGAAAGATCAGATTCCGATCGACCGTGACCAGCGTGCGAAAGCCGGCCGCCAGCATAGCGCGCATCAGCGCCCCGTTCCGGTGTCCGGCCCAGCCTTCCGTGATCGCGTGCGAGGCCGCGAGGTTCGGGAGTTCGCGCAGCAGCTTGCGAGGCACGCACTCGTCGAAGAGGACACGGCCGGGTATGCCGGACGTCACGCCGCAGCGGCACGCGCGAGCAGCATTTCCTTCGCGAGCTCCAGCACCGCAATCACTTGGTCGCGCGACACGCTGGGAAAGTTCTCCAGAAATTCGTCGAGCGGATCACCGGCCTCGAGGTAATCGAGGAGCGTCTGCACGGGCACACGGGTGCCCACGAACACGGCGGTACCGCCCATGATTTCAGGATCGCTATGGATAGGTAGCTGACTCGTCGGCATGCAAACTCCCTGTAGGTACCTCAAACCTACATCGAAAGCCGGTTGGGTGTCTAACGCTTACGTTCAGTTGCAAGCGAATCCCATAAGAGCGAGCGAAGCGAGCACACCTTGAATCGCTTGTCGACTGCAACGTTTGTTGGACGGCCGCGAATCCGCAAGCCAATCACCTACTTCGGCGATGGGAGGTCGCTGTTCCACGCCGCAGCCTCCACCAACCACCGGCCATCGACC
>JAYSVL010000382.1:0-4734 GCA_043718595.1 Gemmatimonadaceae bacterium | reverse complement strand
ATCAAAGTCCTCAAACGCGTCGCCTACGGCTATCGCGATGATGCGTACTTCTTCCTCAAAATCCGCGCAGCGTTTCCCGGAATTCCCGGATGAACCGTAAAAAACAGAAAAAAGCAACAACGGCCGTGGTTACTTCAGTGCTTGATTCGCGCCTTTTCGCGTAAATTCGCGGCCCGCAGTTCGTTCTTCTTTTTGTAAAAAACAGAATAGAACAACAAACAGCCGCGGTTACTTTTGCGCTTGATTCGCGCGTTTTCGCGAAAATTCGCGGCCCGCAGTTCCGTAGTTGCGGTTGTTGTTTGTGATTCGCGGCTGCTGTTGTTCGCGGCCGAGGTTTAATCGTGGCTCGGGCGGCGACGGGTCTCGCGTTCGGCGCGGCCATATTTGCCTTCGTCGCTGCGCGAAATTTTGCGGCGCGCGACGAGCGCTTCGAGTACGAGTTCGCAGGCCACGACAATCATCGGGTCGTCGCCTTTCTTGGCTAAGCCGAGTGCGGTGACAGATGACACGAGTCCTGGCACGCTGTCAAAGCCCTGACGGACCAATGAGAGTGAGACATCGTCGGCGACTTGCAGTGCGCCGCCGCCGTCAAACCACATCACGATGTCGTCGGTGTCGAGGTCACCGGCCCGATCACGCAGCGTCGCATCACAGGCGCGTCGGATGAGATCTTTGGCGATCGTTGCACCGCCCACGAGTTCGCCTTCGTATTCCAGTTCGATCTTGCCGGTGATGGCGGGGAGTGCGGCGTACACGTCGGCAACACGCGGCACAGCTTCGGTGTCGCGCGCGCGCAGGGCGCGCTGCTCGGCGTTTGAGACCACGTTTTCCATAGCCGTGATGGGCATGCGCTGCGACACACCGGAGCGTTTGTCGACGCGTTTGTCTTCGCGTGCTTCGAACGCCACGCGTTCCACCACTTCCTCGATAAGATCGGGTACCCGCACAGGAATGCCACCGTCGCGTTGTGTCCACGCTTCCTGACGCGTGATTTGCATGCCAAGGTCGACGCTCTCGGGATAGTGCGTAATGATTTCGCTGCCGATGCGATCTTTGAGCGGCGTGATGATTTTGCCGCGCGCTGTATAGTCTTCCGGATTCGCGGTGAAGCAGAGCAACACATCGAGCGAGAGACGCACCGGATACCCTTTGATCTGGACGTCTCCTTCCTGCATGATGTTGAACAACCCGACCTGCACCTTGCCGGCGAGATCGGGAAGTTCGTTGAGTGCGAAGATGCCGCGATTGGCGCGCGGTAACATGCCGTAGTGAATGGTCAGTTCGTCGCTCAGGATGTGTCCGCCGCGCGCCGCCTTGATGGGATCGACATCCCCGATGATGTCGGCGACGGTCACATCGGGTGTGGCGAGTTTCTCCACGTAGCGCGCATCACGCCCGACCCAGGCAATCGGTGTATCTTCCCCGAGTTCGGCGATGCGCAGCTTGGCATACTTGGAGATCGGGGCGAACGGATCGTCGTTCACTTCACTGCCGGCGATGACGGGCATCTGTTCGTCAAGCAGACTGACGAGCGCGCGCAAGATGCGTGACTTGGCCTGCCCGCGAAGTCCGAGCAGAATGAAGTTGTGGCGCGCGAGTATCGCGTTGACGATTTGCGGCATCACGGTGTCTTCATAACCCAACACACCACGAAACAGTGCTCCGCCCTCACGCAAGCGCGTGATCAGGTTGCGGCGCAGTTCGTCCTTAACGCCTGCAGGACGGTTGATCGCGAACGTGGAGCGGCGTAGAGCGCCGAGAGAATCGGGAAGACGGGACACAGGTCAGGATGGGTGTGATAACGGCCGAGCAGGCACCTCTGAAAATAGAGCGCATGCCGACACGCAGTTGTGCCAAAGGTTTGCAGTTGAACGAACGATTATCGCACAACCGCGGCCGCTAGGGTCCTTGCGAGCTCAGCGGCCTTGACAGTCTTCCTAAATAGAATACGTTTCGCGTGCAGTCCGCCCGCCGACCATACCGGGGGGTGCTGTGCGCTGTCCTACCGCATGGCTTACTTGCACGCCACTACCTCGGAGTCTAGCCCCATGAAGCGTTTTGCCCTGTTTGCCGTCGTTGCCGTGCTCGCCGCCTGCTCGTCCGCCGAAAAGGCTCCTGCTGCTGATTCCGCGGCCGCTGCAGCGCCTGCGCCAGAAGCTGCTGCTCCGGCAATGGCCCCGATGACCGATTCGACCAAGAAAGATTCGGCGATGGCGCCGATGTCTGGCGACACCACCAAGAAGATGTAATTCACGCAGTACACTCGTCGCCGCGGCGACGAGCGAATGGGGCGCGTTCTTCGGAGCGCGCCCTTTTCGTTTCAGGTCGGCCGCCGCGACCTACTAACTACCAACTCCTGCCTTCTGCGACAAACTCCTGTCTTCCACGACCAACTCCTGCCTTCTACACCAGCTGCTGTCTACCTCCTGTCTACTCCACTACGTAGTCCTGCGTGAAGGGCAGCGCTACGACGCGCGCCGACGTCGTCGCTTCGCCGTCTCCGATCTTTACCGTGTCCCCAATCGCGATCTCGCGGCGAATCATCGCGATGGCGATGGCACCGTATCGCGGAGATTGGGCGACACTGCGCACGTCGCCAACGTCCTTACCGCTTTCATCGCGCACAAGTGCACCACGTTTGAGCGACTGCGTCGCGCGCATGCCGCGCAGCAGACGATTGACGTGACCGCGAAAGTGCAATCGCGCCACGGTTTCCTGCCCCGTGTAGCACCCTTTATTGAACGAAATGGCCTGAAGCACATCAAGATTGGCTTCCTGCGGAATGGTGTTCTCGTCCATGTCCACACCCCACAGTGGCCGTCCGCTTTCCACGCGCAACAGATGCCGTAACGCGTCTGATCCAACCCGTACACCCGCACTGACCAATCGCTCTTCGACGATGCTGCGATCGGTCGTCTCTGCCAGTATGACGAACGCGTGCTGTTGGGCAACGGGCGGTGCGACGATCACTCGCACGGACGCTGACGCAACGCGGTGTAGCGCGTGCTGCCACACCGATTGTTCCGCAATATTGACGGCGTTGAGTTGGTTGCCGTCGCGCGTGTCGCACACCCGTGACACAGTCGCGGAAGCACCAGCGCCGCAAATCATCCATGACACGTAACGATCTGATTCGTCGGCGACCTTCGCCAGACGCGGATTGACGTACTTTCGCACCAGCGCCAACCAGCCGTCGGCCGCAGCTTGCGGTACTGCCAGCAGAAATGCGTTCGCCTCGAGGCGAAGCACAGTGAAGTCCGCGATCACCTTGCCTTTGGGGGTCAGCGCTGCGGCGTACTGCCCGTCGCCCGGATGCAGCGCGGTGACATCGTTCGTGATCAGCCCGTTGAGTGCCTCTGCCGCTTTGTCGCCGACAAGACTGATCCAGCGATCGCTGCTCGCGAACATGAGCGCGCCACTGCGCAGCGTGTCGTACGCGGCGAGATCAGCGTCACTCAACGTATGCTCAGTGGAATCGGCATCACGGCGAATCTCCGCAGCGAAGCTTGTATCATCGATCATGGGTGGACTCCGTGCAGTGACGACAACAGGTGGACGTTGGCCACGTGCTGGGACGCAGCCTCGGATCCGATGGTTGATGACTCCATGGCCTGACACGATGCAAGATTGAGACGCATGCTGGTGAGACGCGCCGCGATTGCCTGCCATGCGCTGCGCACCGTTGCATCGCTGCGGGTGCGCGGGAGGTCGTCACTACACCTTGTAAACGCGACGATGTCGCTCAACCCCGACAGCAGCAGCAACTGTTCGACGTCACCGCGTGCACTGTCAGCACGCAGCACGACACGCACACCCTTCGTGACACGCGCCGAAATCCATGCGGCCGCACCCGCCACGAGCGGCAAGCCATGCGACACAATGGCCGAGTAGGCACGCCGCGAGCGCAAGACCGTCAGATCTCGCACCGTGTGGTCCATCGCGTAACCGCGCGCGTCCGCATCGGCGCGAAGAACTGCCTCAACGACTTCGTCGAGCGACCTGCCGAGTACCAGCGGTGCGACGGTGCGTTCGCTGGCGGAGGCGACCTCGGCGTTGAGCGCTTCAATGACGGCGTGTGTGCGCGCACTCTGTGTCTCGGCGACGAGGCCGTCGAAAGCAACCACAATCGCTGCGACGCGATCCGTCACGCGCGAGGTTGCGCGGACGCCGGCAACGCATGGGACGCAGGCAACGCATCGGACATCGGCAACGCACCGGACGTGAGTAACGCATCGCACGATGCGTCGAGCAGTTCTACGGGAAGCACAACGCGTGTTACCGATCCATCGCGCAGGAGACCAGCATCGAGTTGCATCAGGCATCCCCGGTTGCGCGTGGCGACATACGCAACACATCGTACGATGCGTCGAGCAGCTCTACCGGATGCACGACACGCGTTGCCGATCCATTGAGCAGCAGGCCTGCACCGAGCTGGATCATGCAGCCGGGGTTGCCCGTTGCGACGTACGCCGCCTTCGCGTCGGCGATGCGCGACAGCTTGGGCGCGAGCACCGCGTCTGACGTCTCAGGTTCGATGAGATTGTAAATGCCGGCACTCCCGCAACACTGGTCGGCGTCTTCAAGTGGCACCAGATCGAGTGACGGAATCGCCCCCAGCAGTTGCAGCGGCTGACGCACCACGCGCTGCGCGTGCATCTGGTGGCATGGCGGGTCGTGCGTGACGCGCAAGGGCAGCGCGCCGCCAACTCGTGGACCAGCATCGGCGAGCAGCTC
>JAYSVL010000381.1:0-1662 GCA_043718595.1 Gemmatimonadaceae bacterium | reverse complement strand
CGATGCCGCAGGGCTCCGGCAACAACTGCTCGAGCAGATCGTTGGGCAGCACCAAATCACTTTCGCACCACAGCAGTCGATCACAGTCGGTCCGGAGCGCTTGCTCAACCGCGACGTTGCCGAGTGCCGCCCATTTCTTCACGCGATCGGCGAAGTCCGTCACGGGTTCGACGTCGACTTTCGACAGTCGCACGCGCGAGTCGTCACGAGCCCATGCGCTCAAGCGCTCGTACGTACCGTCAGTCGAGTCGCCCTCCACGAAGGAGAAGACGAGTTCGATGTCCGGGCGTGCCTGGGCAGTGACGATGCTGCGATAATAGTCCACATGCGATGCGCTGTTTCGGAACAGGGCGCAAATGGCCACTTTATGAAGTGGAGTGGGGCTCATGTGACGTGCATCTCAAGCGGCGTGGAGCGAGGCCAGAGATCGGGCAATGGCCGATCGCCAGCTCGCGATATCAAGTGATTCAACGACAACACACTGGGCGTTTCTCGCTGTCGTTGCTGCGACGGGGTCGCGTACCGCGACGACGACATCAGTTGCCGCGCGGAGTCGATGCAGTGTCACCGCGTCAAGCGCATCGGGCACCAACAACAGATCCGGCCACGTGTCATCGGACCGTCCCGCTGCTCGCATGGCGTCGCGAACCACACGTTCGGCGACGTCGATGGCGACCCCTTGGGCCGGATCGAGGCAAAGTGCCAGGGTGACATCGTCGGTGGCATCGCAGGCCATCGCATACGCGCGTACGACCGCCGGCGCCGTGCCGCTATGCCAGTCAACATGCGCCAGGAGCACGACCCGTCGCGGACTGTCGAACGGAAAGGGTGTCAGGTTGAGCGGTACCGTCTCACCCACCGTTCTGCGCGGCACGCGCGACTGGAGTTCTCGTATCAACGCGCGAAGCTGCACGCGATGCGTGTCGCCCGACGGCCACAGCAGCGCGCGTTCGCGTGCGACCGCTCCGCGAACAGCGCGCTCGGCGACATTCGTCGCGGCGCGCATGGCAACCGCTAACGCGTTGGGATCAGCGCCTCCGTCTGGCCCGGATGACACAAGCCAGCCGCAATGCTCGTCGAGCAGTTCACTGGCTGGCGTCGCGTCCGTCGCGATGACCGGGGCGCCACACGACATCGCTTCGCGAATGGTGCGTCCTCGTCCGGTCGCCGAGCCGGCATGAATCAATACGTCAGCAGC
Organism: Gemmatimonadaceae bacterium; assembly: GCA_043718595.1. Lineage (GTDB taxonomy): Bacteria > Gemmatimonadota > Gemmatimonadetes > Gemmatimonadales > Gemmatimonadaceae > Gemmatimonas. The sequence goes on along the minus strand of JAYSVL010000381.1, from coordinate 464 downwards.
GCGATACAGCGCCGGCAGTTCATCAGCGTTGATCGGATGCGCATCGATCCAGTGTCGCGGCAACTGCGGATGTCGTTTCCCGGCAGCAGCGTTCGTGATGGTGCGCTCGCGCCACCTCAGGTCTTCGCCAGGTCGTTGCGTCGCAAGCACAATGTGCAGCACGACGTCGTCACGTGCCGTAAAGGTGCGATCGAAAATCGCAATCGTGCGCTGTAGCGCGCGATAGTTACGATCGCCGCCGATAAGCAGGAAACGGGTGCCGGCAGTGGACGCGTGGCGGTACGCTGCGCCCGACGGCGTGAAGCGAGCGGTGTCGACAACCGGAGCGACGATGGTGAGTCGTGTTTCGTCGACACCAATGGCGAGGCACGCCGCGTGCGCGGCGCCGTGTGGCACCACCACGCAATCCGCTTGATCGCGCAGGGTCGTGACCAGATGCCCCGGCACGCCACTGGTGACCATTG
>JAYSVL010000039.1:0-2798 GCA_043718595.1 Gemmatimonadaceae bacterium | reverse complement strand
GAGATTGGCGCGAACGTGTGGCGTGCGGAAGGACAGACGCACCATTCGCTAATCGTCAAACAGGGCAACGGCTTGCTTGTCGTTGAGATGCCACAGAGTTCCGCGCGCTCAAAGGCCGTCCTCGATACCCTGCGATCACGTTTTCCCGGCGTACCTGTGCGCGTCGCGGTCAATACGCATCATCACTGGGATCATTCGGGCGGCGTGCGCGAGTACATGGCGCAGGGTATTCCCGTGGTGACACATCGGCGCAATGTGGAGTTCGTCCGCACCGTTGCGGCCGCAAGGAAAACCATCTCGCCCGACGCGCTGACGCGCAAACCGCGCGTACCCGCAATCAGCGCGGCGACGGATTCACTGGCGATCGGCAGTGGCGATACTCGCGTGCAGTTCTTTGAACTCCCCAACACCCACGTTGAAGGGATGCTGGTCGCGTACGTACCGTCGCTGCGCGTGCTATTTGTCGCGGATGTGATCCAGCCAGGTCCCGGCATGTCGCCGGTGGGCAGTCGCGAAGTGGTCGCGATGGTCAAGGCGCGCGGCATTGTCGTAGACCGTGTTGTTGGCGCGCACGCGGGCATCGTGCCGTGGGCCGATGTTGTGGCGGCGGCCGCGCGGTGATCGGTGACGCATCTGGTGCCCCTTTGGACGATTCACCGCATGCGAAGCTCGATAGTCGGAACGACATCCACGATACGCTGCGCGACCGACTGCAAGTAGCACTCGGGCAACAATTCCAGATCGTTCGCGAACTCGGCGGTGGTGGCATGAGCCGAGTGTTTGTGGCGCGCGACGCGCAGCTCGGCCGCGACGTTGTTGTGAAGGTGCTGTCGCCGGAGTTGGTACAGGAACTTTCCGTTGAACGTTTCGCACGCGAGATCCAGCTCGCGGCCGCACTACAACACGCCAATATTGTGCCGCTGTTGTCGGCCGGTGTAACCGACAACGGTCTTCCGTACTATTTGATGCCGTTTGTGGAAGGCGCGTCGTTGCGCGACGTGGAGGGCGGGTCCGCGTCGATGCCGATTGCCGACGTGCTGGTTGTGCTGAACGATGTCTGTCGCGCGCTGGCGTACGCGCACGGACGTGGCGTGGTTCATCGCGACATTAAACCAGACAATGTCATGCTGTCAGGTGGCGCGGCACTGGTGACCGATTTTGGCATTGCCAAAGCGATGCGATCGGCGCGACAAACGCCAACTGACGATAACCTCACACGCATGGGCACGTCGATTGGCAGCCCTGCGTACATGGCGCCGGAACAAGGCGCGGGCGATCCCGACACTGATCACCGTGCCGATCTGTATTCGCTCGGCGCACTCGCCTACGAAATGCTCACGGGAGCGCCGCCGTTCGGCAGTCGACCGGCACATGCGCAACTCATCGCGCATCTGTCCGAAGCGCCGCGTCCCGTGCAGTCTCTGCGCACCGACACGCCCGATGCGCTCGCATGTTTTGTCATGCAGTGTCTGGAGAAAGATCCGGCGGACCGACCGCAACAGGCCACGGACGCGCTGGAGCTGCTCGCTGACGCTGCAGTCGCGGCGCGCGCGGACGCGACGGGACAGTACACGTCGACAACGCGCGGAGTTGCGGGTGGTGACACGCGCGCGCCGCTTGCCGTGCCGTCGGCGCGAGGGCGGTCACGCGGAATGCTGGTGACGATTGCTGCACTTGCGCTCGTCGGGACAGCCGTCGGTTGGTGGACATGGCGCCAGCGTACCGCAGTAGCGGGTCCGGATCCTTCACTGCTCGCGGTGATGCCATTCACGGTGCGCGAGCCGTCGCTCGCGGTGTGGCGTGAAGGAATGGTCGACATTCTCGCGCGGCGTCTCGACGGTGCTGGAGCTCTGCGAACCGTCGCGCCGACAACAAGCATTGCGAAGTCGCCAGTGCGCGGTGATCCGGTGACGGCCAGTGCGCTTGGCAAGGCACTCGGTGCGGGCATCGTGTTGTTCGGCGACGTGAGCACGATCGGGCGTGATTCCGTGCGACTCAGTGCGACACTCGTTGATGTGGCCAGCGGCAACACGCGATACGAAGTTGCGGTGAGTGGTGAAACGTTGCGTATGGACGCATTGGCTGACTCGTTGTCGCTGCGCCTGCTGCGCGACATGGGCACGAGTGGCGCACTCACTGGTGGTGCGCGAGTGTCGTCGCTCGGCACATCGTCACTGCCGGCACTGAAAGCGTATTTGCAGGGGCAGCAGTTCATGCGTCGCAGTGTCATCGATTCATCACTCGCCGCGTTCGAGGCCGCCGTCGCTGCCGACTCAACCTTTTCTCTCGGCTGGCGTGGCGTGGCGTCCGTCTACATTCGCACCGGTCGCGAGGCCGCGCCCGAAGCGCAGCGTGCGCTGGATTTTGCAATTCGATACAAACAACACGGCAGTCCGCGTGACAGCATGCTGTTGCGCGCGGACTCGATTCGGCTGAGCGTTGTGCGCCGAACGCCAACGGCGACGGACGCGATTGACGACGTGCCGTCGGTGCGTGCGCTGCTTGAAACATTGCAGGAGGCGACGCAACGGTACTCATCGGACCCTGAACTCTGGATGGAACGAGGCGACGCGGCATTTCACTTTGGCGCGCTTGCCGGTATCGCGGACAGTGTGGCGATGCGCGACTTCGAACGCGCGATGGAGCTCGACTCCCTGTTGTTCGTACCGCCGGTACACGCGCACGCGCTCGCGATGCGTGCGGGCAAGTTCACCGATGCTGCGCGATTCGCTCGTCGGTTAGCGCGGTTGCTGCCGGGTCAAAACGGTGTGTTCTATGCCGTGCAGGCCGCGTTGCTC
>JAYSVL010000380.1:0-1663 GCA_043718595.1 Gemmatimonadaceae bacterium | reverse complement strand
GCGACCACGGTGAGGCCAAACGCGAGCAACCACAGTGGCCACGAACGCATCCTCAGCGCCACAGCGAACATGACGGCGGCCAACGCCGTTGCTCCGAACATGAATGGGTAGCCTTCGCGCGCAAACATTAGTGCCGATCCTCCGGCAGGCCGAGCCGTGCCAAATCAAGTGGTGCGCCAGTTATGCGCGCGAAGGCGTCTCGATAACGGAGACTGGTTGTCCGCACCACGTCGCGCGGCAGTGCAGGTGGTGGCGCCTCACCGTTCCATCGTCCGGCGCGACGCTCGCCATCTAACCAGTCCCGCAGTGGCTGTTTGTCGAAACTGGGTTGCGAGCGTCCAGCGCGGTAGCCATCACACGGCCAAAAGCGTGAGCTGTCCGGCGTGAGCACCTCGTCAATCAACAGCAGCGCGCCGTTGCGCCATCCAAACTCCAATTTGGTATCGGCGACGATGAGCCCTCGCAGCGCCGCAGTGGCTCGACCAAACTCATACACGACGCGTGACAATCGCTCCAACTCGATCGCCACGTCAACACCAACGCTGCGCGCGACGTGCGCGACAGCAATATTCTCGTCATGCCCCGACTCGGCCTTCGTTGCCGGGCTAAACAGCGCCGGATCGAGGCGTGCGCTTTCGAGGAGTCCGGCAGGAAGTGTCTCGCCAGCAAGTGTTCCGGTGGCTGCATACTCTTTCCACGCCGACCCCGTGATATAGCCGCGCACGACGCACTCAAACGGCACCACCTCAGCACGCACGCACAGCATGCTTCGCGCGGCAAGCGACTCGGCGTGTGCCGCCAGTGAAGGAATCTCCTGAACAATCGCCGCGGTATCCGCGGACAGGAGATGATGCGCCACGCGATCACCCAACTGCGCCAACCACCACGCCGTGAGTTGTGTGAGGACCGCGCCCTTATGCGGGATCGCCTCCCGCATCACCACGTCGAAGGCGCTGATGCGATCGGTGGCCACCAACAACAGCCGGTCGGCATCGACCTCGTAGACGTCGCGCACTTTGCCACGACGCAGCAACGGCAGCGGCAGCGCGGTCTGCGACAGCGCGTCGGTCATACCCGCACCTCGTCATTCGTTGGGGACGCATCATCGCGACGTAACCACTCGGCCACATGGTCGCGCAAAAACTCGTCCACTTGTTCTGGCGCACGGCCAACAAATCGCGATGGGTCGGCGGCCCCCTCCAGGTCCTCGAGCGGAACGCCAAACTGCGGGTCGCGCGCGAGTCGCTGCAGCAGGTCATTGTGCTGTCCGCCGTCTTTCACCGCCCGCGCCGCTTCGATACTGTGTCCGCGAATGACTTCGTGTGCGACCTGCCGATCACCACCGGCGCGCACAAACCGCACGATGAGCTCTTCCGTCGCCATGAATGGCAACTCATCATCGACGCGACGACGAATACGCGCCGGATGCACCTCCATCCCACCGGCCACATTGCGCATCAGCACGAGTATCGCGTCCGTGGCCAGGAACGATTCGGGGATCGACAAGCGCCGGTTGGCAGAATCGTCCAGCGTGCGTTCGAAGTATTGGACGGCGTGCGTCTGGTTGGCATTCGGTTCAAGCGACAGGACAAATCTCGCCAGGGACGCGATGCGCTCCGACCGCATCGGGTTGCGTTTGTAGGCCATGGCCGACGAACCAATC
>JAYSVL010000379.1:0-4750 GCA_043718595.1 Gemmatimonadaceae bacterium | reverse complement strand
CCCCATGACGCACGCATGAAGACTTACAGCGCGACCCCCAAAGATATCGACCGACAGTGGTTCATCGTCGACGCCGAAGGCATGGTGCTCGGACGGCTCGCGTCGGAAGTAGCAAAGATCATTCGCGGCAAGCACAAGCCGATGTTCACGCCGCACATGGATACCGGTGATTTCGTCATTGTGATCAACGCATCCAAGGTGCAGGTCACTGGCCGCAAGGCGGAGCAGAAGACCTACTTCAGTCACACCGGCTACATGGGTCATGAGAAGCACACGCCCTACGCGACAGTGCTGGCCAGCCATCCGGAGCGCGTGATTGAAAAAGCGGTGTACGGCATGCTGCCCAAGACCGCGCTCGGACGACAGGTGTTGCGCCGCAAATTGCGCGTCTACTCCGGATCGGTGCATCCGCATATCGCGCAGACGCCCGCGCAGTTGTCGTTCTCAAACGCTGAGGCCAAGTAATGTCGGAGCAGATTCAGGCCGTCGGCCGTCGAAAAGAAGCCGTCTGTCGCTTGTACCTCAAGCCGGGTTCGGGCAAGTGGGACGTTAACGGTCGCACGCTGGGAGACTATTTCCCGCGTCCAACGCTGGTGTCAGCGATTCAGCAGCCGTTCACCCTCACCGATTCGCTCGGTCGCTTCGATGTTAAGGCCGTGCTGGATGGCGGCGGTGTTGCGGGACAGGCCGGTGCCGTTCGGCTGGCGATCGCCCGCGCGTTGGTAAAGCTGGACGAAGGCAATCGGAAGAAGTTGCGTGAGTTCGGCCTCCTGACGCGTGATGCGCGTGAGGTCGAGCGCAAGAAGCCGGGTCGGGCAGGCGCGCGAAAGCGGTTCCAGTTCTCCAAGCGTTGAGCGTGGCGGCCATCGGCCGCCCCTCACCGTATCCTTCACGCTTTCCGAGCGTGCAGCGGGTGCCGACATCAGTGCTGATGCGGTCGCTGCGCGCAACGAAGAAAGCGGACGTCTCAACAAACCTGTACACAACACATGGCTAATCCGTCACTCGAGCAGTTGCTCGCTGCGGGTGTTCACTTCGGGCATCAAACCCGTCGATGGAACCCCAAGATGCGCCGGTTCATTTTCGCTGAGCGCAACGGCATTCACATCATTGACCTGCAGAAGACGCTCCGGCAGATCGACTTGGCGCAGAAGCTCGTGCGCGAGGTTGTGCTGCGCGGCGAGCAAGTGCTGTTCGTCTGCACCAAGCGGCAGCTCGCGGCAATTGTTCAGGCCGAGGCAGAGTCGTGTGGCGCGATGTTCGTCACCGAGCGTTGGTTGGGCGGCATGCTCACCAACTTCCAGACGGCCAAGAAACAGATCCGGAAGCTCAAGGATCTTGAGGCTGGGGCGGAAGACGGCACGCTGACGAACTATACGAAGAAAGAACAACTGCTCATGTCGCGCCAGCGCGAGAAGTTGTCCAAGTACCTATCGGGCATCAAGACGATGACCCGTCTGCCGGGACTGCTCTTCATCATCGATTCGAAGAAAGAGCGGATCGCGGTGAGCGAGGCCAACAAGCTTGGCGTGCCGATTGTCGCCATTGTCGACACCAACGCTGACCCCGATCTCATCACCGTGCCGATTGCCGGTAACGACGATGCGATCCGCTCGGTCGAATTGATCGCCAAGGTGATCTCGGAGACAATTGTCGAGACTCGGCGAGAGGCTCCGGTGCGCGCGCCCGACGTCGACCAGGAGAGTTATGTCTACAGCACCGATCGCGGTGCGGAGCCTGCCGGTCGCGGGGACCGTGGAGATCGTGGAGCTCAGGGCGGCGGTGCAGGTGCAGGTGCTGGCGCGGCGAGAGATGACGAAGCCAAACGGCGCCGTCCGCGTCGCCGCCGCGCGAAACCCGAAGCAATTGCTGCGCGCTTGAAGTCTGGAGTGGACGCGTCGGTCGAGGGGGCTGCTGCAAACGAAGGAGAGGCAGGCGCGACGGACGCAACAGAGTAGACATCGCCGCGATGCGACGCATCGCGTGGTGTTGTGAACTGATAGATTCATTGAACGCCGCCGGCTACAACCGGCGGCGTTCGTACAACAAACCGAACCGGCGGCTCGACTGGTTGAGCCATCGGTTTCCTAACTGATCGACTTTTTGAAGAGGGTGCGGTGATGACGACACCAATTACTGCAAAGGCGGTCCAGGAGCTGCGCCAGCGGTCTGGCGCGGGCATGATGGACTGCAAGAAGGCGTTGGAAGAGAACGGTGGCGACATGGACGCCGCCGTTGAATATCTGCGCATGAAAGGCATTGCGAAGGCCGAGAAGCGTGCGGACCGTTCCGCCAGTGAAGGTGTGATTGGCGGCGCGATCATCGCGGACGGCGCCGCAGGCGTGCTCGTTGAAGTGGCCTGCGAGACCGACTTTGTCGCGCGAAACGAGGACTTCGTGGCGTTTGTTACCACCCTCGTCGGACAGATGAAAGGTTCGCAAGCTGTCGACGTAACATCTTTCCTGGCTGAACGTTACCATGGCGACCATGACAAAACAGTTGACGAATACGTGAAGCTCAACGCGTCGAAAACCGGTGAGGCCGTGAGCGTCAAGAACGTGGCTCGCCTGGATGCCGGCGCAAACGGGCTGGTGGGGATGTACCGTCACCACAATGGCAAGCTGGCAACTTTGGTCCGGATCACGGCGTCCTCGGCCGACGTCGCGCAGCACGAAGCGTCGAGGGAATTGGTCAAGTTCGTCGCCGAGCACATCGCGGCCACCGCTCCCGTTGCCGTCGATCGCTCCGGTGTGTCAGCAGCAAAGATTGAGAGCGAGCGTCGGATTGCCGAGGAGCAAGCTCGCGAGTCTGGGAAGCCGGACGCCATGATCGAAAAGATCGCGCTCGGCAAGGTTGAGGCGTTTCTCAAAGACGTGACGCTGCTTCCGCAGGCGTGGGTTCGTGATCCGAAGGTGAGCATTGCGGAACTCGTTGCGACACACGCCAAGCGGGCCGGGGGCGCGATCACCGTGGACAGCTTCTCCCGTCTGCAGCTGGGCGCGGACTGAGCCACCGTGAGTAATCGCGTGCCTGACAACGTGCCGCCGACTCTGACTCCCTCGTTGGACCGACAAGCCTTGCGATATCCGCGCGTGCTGCTCAAGCTCTCCGGCGAAGCGCTGGCCGGAGACCGAGGCGTAGGATTCGACTTTGATCGGATTGGATTTTTCGCCGATCAGATCGTTGAAGTCGCGTCACTTGGTGTACAACTCGGGCTCGTGATCGGTGGGGGCAACATCGTGCGGGGATCACAGCTGTCGCAGATGGGCATGGATCGCGTCGGCGCGGACTACATGGGCATGCTCGGCACGGTCATCAATGCGCTGGCGTTGCAAGACGTGCTGGAGAAAAAGGGACTGGACACCCGCGTCATGTCAGCGATTCGTATGGAGGAACTCGCTGAGCCGTACATTCGTCGCAGAGCGTTGCGACATTTGGAAGTAGGGCGTACGGTGATTTTTGCTGCTGGCACCGGCAATCCGTACTTTTCGACTGACACAGCGGCGGTGCTGCGGGCCATTCAGATGAAGGCCGACGTCATCATCAAAGCGACGAGTGTGGACGGCGTGTATTCGGCGGATCCGAAGAAGGATGCAACCGCACGCTTGTACGACACTGTGAGCTATCGCGATGTCATGCTGGAAGAACTTCGTGTGATGGACCAAACGGCCATCACGCTCTGTAAGGAGAATCAACTTCCGTTGATCGTCCTGAACATTCATCGTGCCGGTTCGATCGTCCGTGCGGTTCGCGGCGAGCGCATCGGGACGTTGGTTTCCTGAGCCATTCATGATCACGATCGCACAGATTCTGAAGGATGCGAAGACCGGCATGGAGAAGGGCCTCGAGAACTCCAAACGCGAGTTCTCAGGCATTCGGTCGGGCAAGGCGTCCCCAGCGATGCTCGACACCATTCGTGTCGAAGCGTATGGGACGACGGTACCGCTCAATCAGGTGGCGTCCATTTCTGCACCTGAGCCGCGCATTCTGCTCGTGACGCCATTCGATAAGGGGCAGGCGAAGGCGATCGAGAAGGCCATTCGCGAATCGGACCTTGGGCTTGATCCGGCGCACCAGGGCGGCGTGATTCGTGTACCGCTTCCGTCCATGAACGAACAGCGACGCAAGGAATTGGTGAAGGTGCTGGCGAAGCTCGCGGAAGACGGGCGGATCGCTATCCGACACGGTCGAACTGACGCGCGCGACAAGGTGAAGAAGCTTGACGGCGTGTCAGAAGACGACAAGAAGCACGCCGAGAAGGACCTGCAGAAGCTGCACGACGACTACATCAGCAAGATTGACGGGCTCCTGAAGGCGAAAGAAGCCGAAATCATGGAGGTCTGAGTCCGTTCGCGGACCTCCTTGCGATGTCGCCAACACTTCCCGAACCTTCGCCTGACACCGAATCGGACCTGCTCGCGCGCATTCGCGTGCTCGGTTCCGGGCCACGGCACATTGCAATCATCATGGACGGCAACGGCCGATGGGCGCGCGAGCGCCACATGCCCCGTCCGTTCGGTCATCGCTCTGGCATGAAGGCGGTGCGCGCCGTTGTTGAGGGCTGCCTTGATGCTGGCGTGCAATGGCTCTCGCTCTTTGCCTTCTCGCAGGAGAACTGGCAGCGTCCGGAGACGGAAGTGTCGGCGTTAATGTCCCTCCTTGAAGAGTACATCGCACGTGAAGCGGAAGAACTCCGTGAACAGGGTGTCAGGGTGCGTGTGCACGGTGACCTTGACCGACTGAGCCCTCC
>JAYSVL010000378.1:0-4760 GCA_043718595.1 Gemmatimonadaceae bacterium | reverse complement strand
GCCGCGACGACCGGTCCGGCGATGTGTTGCGCGATGTTATAGATGCGCGGCATCTGTTCCAGATCCATTTGCAGATGGATCTGGATACTCGTGTTGCACGTTTCGAGCATCACGTTCTGCAAACTGAGCTGCAGATTGTCACGCCCCTGAATCAAGGTGCGCACCTCACCGCCGCAGAGCGACGTGATCAGCCGATCGAGTTCACGATAACGCGGTAGCGGCGTCAGGTTTTCAATGACCAGGTCGGCCAGCTGAATCGACGGCAGGATGCCAGCCAGGAACACGTCAGCATCCATGGACTGCGCGGCCGTGCGCGCGCGTGCCAGCGCGGCGTTGAGCTGGGTGTCAAGTGCCGAAAGGCATCCGGAGCCAAGCTCGGACGGCGCGACGTTACACTCGAGGTTGTAGCGACCGATCTCCGTGGTGAATCCTGCGCCGGTGAGCAGCGGCAGCATCTCCATCGCGATCGGCGCCGGTCGCCCCGATTTGTGCACCAGAAACATCTCCTGCTCAAACCCGATGCGCCGCACGCCACGCTCCAGCATTTGCGAGCGCACCATCTGGTCGAGTGCGTCAAGATCTTCCAGCAACGCCTGTGCGAACGCGTGCCGTTGCTGCTCGTCATCACCAACGGCGACATCCCGATTACCCACGCTACTGTCTCCTTTGATCAGATGTGCTGGTCCACCCCGATACTGCGCTACGTTCTGCCAGAGTATGCGGTCAGCGCGCGTCAACGTCCATCGCCGTACTCGGTGCTGATGGGCAGACGCACCACAAACTCTGTCCACCCAGGATCCGATTGGGCGATCGTAATCGTGCCGTCGTGCATCTCGGCGATACGCCGAGCGATGGCGAGACCAAGTCCGGCGCCGCTGGTGGTGCTTGTGTCCGTACGTGCTCGCGCGTCATCCACACGATAGAAACGCTCAAAGACCCGTTCGTGCTCCTCGGGTGGAATGCCGGGCCCCGCGTCAACGACATGCACGCGGCAGTGCACACCGTCGAGCGCCATCGTTACCGCAACCGTGCCGCCATCCGGCGAATACTTGATGGCGTTGTCCACGAGATTGAGAAACAGCCGACCGAGCAGATCGGTGTCACCAACGACTGGCGCGTCTACCACATGCTGGAGTGTCACGTCAACCGCCTTGAGGGCAGCGACGGATCGCACCGCGCGTGTCGTGTTATGCAACAACTCTTCGAGATAGAGTGGCTCACGACGCACTACGAGATGTCCGGAGTCCGCGCGGGACAACAAAAACAGATCATCCACAATGCGCGTGAGTCGACGCGCCGCATCCTGAATGATGGTGACCGAGGCGCGATACTCCGGCTCGGATCGATGCTCGCGGGCGAGTGTGATGTCTGCTTCCGTACGCACAACGGCGGTTGGCGTTCGCAATTCGTGCGACGCATCGCTCACGAAACGACGCTGTTGCGTGAAGGATTGTTCGAGCCGCTCCAGTAACCCGTTGACGACGTTGGCCAGCGCCACCAACTCTGTGCCGCCGCCAACCGGCAAACGCTCGTGCATGTTGCTGACGCTGATCTCGGCGGCTTGCGCGGTCATCAACGCCACGGGGGCGAGACTGCGCTGTGCCAACGCGTACCCACCAATTGCCGACGCGACGAGGAGCAGTGGGATGGCGACAAAAAACAGTTGGCGGATACGTTCCAGCACCCCTTCGATGTCGCGCAACGAGTAGGTACCAGCGACGGAATAACGCACGCCTTCCATCACCAAGGGCTGCGCGATTGCGCGAAAGCCGCCATGCGCGCTGGAGAACGACGCGGAGCGCTGCGCAGTACCGGGTTGCTCGTGCAGCAATGCGAGCACACGCGACGTGACATCAGCCGAGGGCATGAAGCTGGCCATCGCGGCATCGTCCGCTGGCGCGGTCATCGCGACCATCGCACCCACGCTGTCCACCACGGCGATGTGCAAGTCGCGGAACCGCACTTCGCGCACCGTACTCTGGATCGCGACATCCGCCGACATCATCGTGCGTCGTTCGGCGACCAGCTCGCGCGAGAATGCGGACAGCGCGTCGCCAATGAAGACGTCAGTGCGTTGTTCCAGCGCACGCGCTGCCGCGACATACGATGCGATCGCAAACAGGATGAGCGGCACGCCGAGCAGCACGGTGTACCACAGTGTCAGTCGTGAGCGCAGTGAGGTGGGCCACACGGCGTTACTCATTCGTGGGCACGAACACGTCTTCGACTCGTCGGTTGAACACCCGCGCCAATCGCATCGCCAGTGACAGGCTCGGCTCGTACCGCTCCGTCTCGATTGAATTGATCGTTTGGCGCGAAACGCCGAGACTGTCGGCGAGCTCCGCTTGTGACCACCGACGCTCAGCACGGAGCGTGCGCAGGATGTTCTTCATGGTTGTGTGACGGTTCCAGTTCACGAAAGCGATTGCGGAGATTGCCCGAGTCGAGGCTGATCGGCACCGGAACCGGTCTCCCCCATCGGGTGACGGACGAAGGTAAAGTATGCTTGCCATTATGTAAAGACGACTTGACTCTCGGTCCAACGGCTGGTGCTGATGGAAACGGACACGTATTGTGAGCATTCCAAAGCGGCGCACTGCGGACGTCGCTCGGGACGCGGGCGGAGTTTGCCGCGTCACGTGTCACCTAACTTCAGACTCCACGAGCACAGACATGGCCGAAGCAATTGACTACGCGAAGTTTGACTACGTCCCGCATGTCCGCCGTTTTGCGGCAGACGCGGACGCCGATGTGGTGGGCGCCGTGAAGCGGTACTGTGGCATCGCCCTGCAGAAGAAGGATTCGTCTCTCGTGGCGTGCAGTGATGCATCCGAGCGGAAGCGTGTCGCCGACAATTTCCTGAAGAAGAAACTTGGGATGACGAACGACGACGCTGAATTGGACAAGATGGTGCAAGATGTCTGTCAGCAGATGAAGGAAGACCGTGAGAAGATGCGTGTCACGTTCTACTATCTGCTTGCTGCCAAGCACGGCAAGCTGGGAATGTTCACGAAGGCGAAGTAAGTGCCGCGCGGCGCGCGTCCCGCTGCGTGTCGGCAACGATGCGCAGCGTGGCTCGCGCTGGCGATGGTAATGGGCGCGCTGCCGGCGCACGCACAGGGTCAGGAAACGAATCGTATTGCGTTCGGGCGCGGACTCAAACTGGACGGAGCATTGCTCGAACCGGCGTGGGCGACCGCCGACAGTCTCACATCCTTTACCCAGCGCGATCCGCGACAAGGTGAGCCGGCGAGTGAGCGCACCGTGGTGCGATTCGTCGGTAGCGCCGACGGGCTGTGGATTGGTATCTGGGCCTATGATCGTTCACCGGATGGCATTCGTCGCACCCAACTGCGTCGTGACGCGGACTTGAACGCGGACGACAACGTCTCGGTCATGATTTCACCCACCGCCGACAAGCGCACCGCTTTTCTGTTCAGCATCAATCCCAACGGTGCGTTGAGTGATGCCGAAGTGCTCAACTTTGAGAGCGAGTCGAGGGAGTGGGACGGCATTTGGGATGGACGTGCCCAGGTGACGACCGAAGGATGGCAGGCGGAGGTGCTCATCCCCTGGCAGACGCTGCGCTATCGCCCAGTCGACAGCGACGATGCCGCCGACGCGTGGGACATGAACGTGCGTCGCTTCATTCGACGAAAGAATGAGTCGGTGCTCTGGACAGCGTGGAGGCGAACGGAAGGCATTCGGTTTCTTGAACGTGCCGGTTCACTCGTCGGTTTTCGCGACGTGACCAAAGTGATGGAGACCGGATTGCCGCGGCGCGCTGTTGCCGAATTTCGACCGTATGCGGTGAGTACCGGATCGCTTACCGAACGCGTGGTGGGTAGCAATGGTGTACTCACCGCAACGCGTCCGTCTGGTATTCGCGGCAGCGCGGGGTTGGATGCAAAACTCGCTCCCGCACCAACGCTCACGCTCGATCTCACCGCCAACGCCGACTTTGCGCAGGCCGAAGTGGATCGGCAAGTCGTCAACCTGACGCGATTCCCTCTCTTCTTTCCCGAACAACGCCCCTTTTTCACCGAAGGCGCCGGTATCTTTGACTTTGGTCGCCAGCGACAGACACAACTCTTCTACAGCAGACGCATTGGACTCGGCGCCGATGGCTCACCGATCCCACTGGAAGCGGGCGCGCGACTGACCGGACGATTGGGCGCGCAACAGATTGGACTGCTTACCACGCACACTGGTGGCTCCGGCCCCGCGACAGCACTCGTTGGTCGCGTGAAGCGCGACATTCTCGGGCGCGGCTATGTGGGTGCCATGGCCACGCTGAACGCGCCGCAAGGACGAACGAGTAGTGCTGCTGGCGGTGTGGACTTCAACATGCCGTATGTGGTGCGCGGACAGAATTTGGTTTTCCTTGGTACGGCGTCGGTGGATGGCAGTGCCACTGCTGGTGATCCATACTACGTGCGTGGCATCATCGATTTTCCGAACGACATCGCTGATTTTGTGTTGCGGCTGGATCGCGTTGGTGCGGGATACCAGCCGGAGCTTGGGTTCGTGCAGCAGCGCGGCATCAATCGTATTGGGTGGAGCACGGGGTTCACGCCACGACCAGCGTCGCTTGGTGTACTCAAACGGCCGCTTGAAGCGATGCATGTGCGACAACTCAAACTCGACATCCTGAACGGCGATTTGGTGCGCACCGCCGACAACAGCAGACCACTCAGTGGGTTGTCGAACGGATCGCTGACAACGACGCCATTTGGTCTCGAATTTCAGAGTGGCGATGA
>JAYSVL010000377.1:0-15782 GCA_043718595.1 Gemmatimonadaceae bacterium | reverse complement strand
CGCGTCGTCATTATGGCGCGACGGGTGTGCAACTCGCGGCGCACGCTCCGGAAGCCTTCCTTCGCGCGAGTGCTGACGCGGGATTGCTGCGCATCGTGCGATGACCGGTCGCCGTCAACACGTTCGGCACGCGTGACGGCGGAAGAAATCGAGGCCGCTCGCGTCGCGTTGCAGCGCGCGCGCGCGGTTTTTGCATCTCACGACGGGTTTGACGCCCCGTCCACGGCGCCTGGCGCGCAGACGCTGTGGGACGCGGCGGAGACGGTGTTGCAGGCGGTCACAACACGCGGCGATTTGCACGGACACGCGCTCATTCAGGAAGCCCGTGGAGAGCACCGATTGAGTCTCGGCGGTGCGCATGCGCTGGTTGCGTTGCGTGGCGCGGTCGATCGTAGCACGGACATCGCGCTGCAGGACGATTTCCCAGCGATCGCGAGTGCCGCGCTACAGGCGTTGACCGCCGCGGTTGACGGCGTGAGTGGCACGGCGTCGCCTGCGACCACCGACGCGGCAGCGATGTCGAGCGCCGCTACGGAGCAACGACGTCCTGCGCTGGTTCCGGACAGGCGGTTGTCGACGGGTACTCCGCCGGTTTCGTCCGCGGCATTAACGGGCACTCCGCCGGTCTCGTCCGCGCCGTTAATAGATGTTGCGAGGCCACGACGCACGATGGCCCCTGGTGTGTTGTTAGGCGCCCTCATGCTCGTGGTGATTGCTGTGGGCGCAGGCAGCTGGTACCTGTTACAAGCGCGACGGACGCCATCGTCTCTCGCCGACGGTATCGCCGCGTACGCGCGCGGTTCGCGAGAGACCGCGCGGATCGCGTTTGTGCGCGCCGTGCGCGAAGATCCGCGCAACGTGACACCGCTGATTTTTCTCGGTCGCATCGCACGCGAGGAGGGGAACATGGTGGCCTCCCGGCGATTTCTGGATGCGGCCGTTCGTCGCGCGCCAACCAACGCGCTGGCGAATCGTGAACTCGCGTCCAGTGTGCTCGCCGACGGCGACGCGGAAGTGGCGCGACGTTTTTATGTGCGCGCGCTCCAGCTGGACCCGGCCGACAGATTGTCGCAAGGATTCCTTGGCTGCGCCCTCTTTCGTCTTGGTCGACTTGATGAGGCGAAACGATGGACAGATCGCGCGGGGCCGGGCGACTGGAGCGGCTGTTTGGAAACACGCACGCCGCCCATCGCCCCACTCCGGAAATGACGACAACACAGCCGTGGGAAATTGGTGATGCCCTGTCGTTGCACACGGATACGGTACGCGAGGTAATGCCAAATGGTCTGACCTTGCTCGTCCGGCGCGATCGATCGGCGCCTGTGGTAGCGATCGTGACGCACGTGAAGGCCGGCTACTTCGATGAGCCGGATGATGTCGTCGGCATCGCGCACGTGCTCGAACACATGTACTTCAAGGGCACACCAGGTCGTGGTGTTGGGCAGATTGCGCGCGAAACAAAAGCGAATGGTGGGTATCTCAACGCGCACACGATCTACGATCACACCAGCTACGTGACCGTGCTGCCGGCAGCGTCCTTCGAACAGGGCCTGGACATTCAGTTTGACGCCTTCGCCCATTCGCACATTGACGCGGACGAACTGGCGCGCGAACTGGAAGTGATTGTGCAAGAGGTGAAACGGAAGCGCGATACGCCGAGCGCCGTCGCGATCGAGTCGCTGTATGCGGTGATGCATGACCGCCACCGCATTCGCCGCTGGCGCATTGGTGACGAGGATGCACTGCGGACCTTGTCTCGCGCGCAGCTCCTTGCCTTCTATCGCTATTGGTATCGACCGGCGAACACCATCCTATCGATTGTTGGTGATGTAGATGCGGACGTCGTACGACGCGCGGTTGACGCGCGCTACGGATTGCTGGACGGCGGCGCGCCGACGCGCGAGCCGGGTCCTGTTGAAACGAGTGAGGCGGGCTTTCGTGCTCGCGAGTGGAGTGGTGACCTTGTGCAGCAGCAGCTTGCGTTTGGCTGGCGCACGCCGCCGCTCACTGATTCCGACGCACCGGCGCTTGAGCTGGCTGGTATTGCGCTCGGCAACGGGCGGGCGTCGCGGCTGTATCGCGCGGTGCGCGAGCACCAATGGGCGTCGTCGGTTTCGGCGTGGCACTACACCGCCGGCAACATAGGCGTCTTTGTTGCGCATGCCGAGTCACCGTCCACGCACGCAGCAAATGCGACAACCGCGATGTGGCGAGAAGTGCAGGCGGCGCGCTCGCACGGACTGCGGCCGAGCGAAGTGCGACGGGCACAACGCGCGTTTGAGACACGCTGGCTCCGTCGTTTGGAAACGATGGATGGACAAGCGTCCTACCTCGCGTCGTGGGAGGCGGATGGTGGGCTCGAATTGGCCAGCACGTACTATGATCGCGTGCTGTCGCTCCGTGCTGACGTGATGCACGGCGCCCTGCAACGTCACCTCGACCCAACGCAGGCATCCGTCGTGTCATACCGACCAACGGGAGCGCCAGCAGTCGCCGAGTCCACCGACGCATGGCGATTGCTGCTGCGCGAGGTGGAAGGGTATGGGAGTCGCGTTCTTCCGCCGACCGATCAGGCAACACCCGAACACTCGCCAGTTGTCGAAGCGCCGACTGTTGTATCAGCGCCGACGTTTGATTCGTTGCAGCACGGCGTGCATGTCTTCCGCACCGCACGCGGCGTGCCGCTGCTGATCAAGTCGCGACCTGGCGCACCCTTGGCGCACATTGCCGTGTGTCAATGCGGCGGCAGCATCAGCGAACCCGCTGGGACTGAAGGACTCGCGCGATTGACGGCACACGCGATGCTCAAGGGCACCAGCACACGCAGCGGCGCACGCGTGGCGGAGGACGCGGAAGCGCTCGGTTCGAGCATTGGCGTCAGCGCGGCCCTGGAAAGTTTAACGTGGTCGATGTGCGTACCTCCGTCACGACTGGGAAGTGCGTCGACCCTGCTGGCCGACGTGCTGCAGCACCCCGTGTTCGCGGACGACGACGTACACACGGAGCGCGCGTTGGCGATCGCGGAAGTTGCCCGCTTGCGCGACGACATGTTTCGCTGGCCGATGCGGTTGGCGACCGACGCGGCGTTCGCCGGGCATCCGTACGCACGATCGGTGATTGGGACGGAGGATTCACTTGCGTTACTTGATGCGGAGGCTTTGCGAAGGTTTCATCGCGAACAGGTGCTGCACGCCGACACCGTGATCGCCGTGGTTGGCGACGTGCAGCCCGGCGACGTGGCCACGATGCTGTGTCGGCATTTCGACGAAATGCAGTGGCGTGCGCCCGCCGTGGAGCACGCGTTCACCTGGCCGTCGCAAGCCATCTTCCGACACGACACACGCGAGAAGCAGCAAACGGCAATCGCGCTGCTATTTCCGGGACCGGCCCGCTCTGATCCGCAGCGCATTGCCACACAACTGCTCTCTGCAATAACGAGCGGTCTCGGAGGCCGTTTTTTTGAGCAACTCCGCGACAAACAGTCGCTCGCGTATACAGTCGCTGCGTTCCCCATTGAACGCCGTGACGCGGGTGCATTTGGCGCCTATATCGCGACGGCACCAAGCCGTGAAGAGGAGGCGCGAGTCGGTCTGCTCAGCGAGTTCGCCAAGCTGTGTGCAGCGGCCCCACTGGATGAAGAGTTGGAGCGCGCGTGTCGGTACCTCATTGGTACGCATCAGATTGCGCAGCAGTCGAGCGCCTCGGTACTCGGCGAGATGATAGACGCGTGGCTTTTTGGGAGTGGGTTGCACGAACTTGGCGCGTACGTCGAGCAGCTACGCGCCGTGTCGAGCGATGATGTCCTGCAGGTGGCGCGACGATATTTTGATCCAGAGCGACGCGTTGAAGGCATTGTGCGCGGCACGGCAACAGCTCAGGGCGGTGCGCAGCGCTAGCGCTTTGGCACGGCGTCGCGGACGGCTTTCAGATTGGCCGCTAGCGCGGGCACTGCATCGCGCGTGCGCCCGTTTGCCGCGCGCAGCCCGAGCCAGCTCACATAGTCCGCTGGCTCACCAACAATCGCGACGCTGACCCACGCACGACGAGACCCCCAGGTCAGTGCGTGCTGAATCGCGGCGAGCTGTGCGTCGTCACCATGTGCGTGCGGCAGTCCGCCCACATTGGAGAGCCAGTGCTCTTGCGTTGCGCCACCGGCGGTGATCGCTGCATCATGCCAGCGCTCGAACGCGCGCAAACGAGCGTCGACGCCGGGCAAACCGGCAAATGACGGATAGGAAACGGTCGCCAGGACACGCACCGGTGATGTCGGGCGAGACGCCCATGCGTACACCGCACTATCAACGTCGTCACCGCGCGATGCGGTCCAGGCGATGGCCGTGCGCGGTCGGACACGGGCAACGACTCGCGCCGCACTTTCGATCGTCGCTTGCCACCACACGGCGGGCATGTTCTGGCGCGACTGCAGCGTTGGTACCGGATCGAGGATGGCGGGAAAGAGCACGTCCGGTTGTACCCGCTGCAGCACGCGTTCCACGGCCCGTAGATGCGCCGCATCATCTGGCGACGAGCTAACAGCTGTGAGGGCGACGGCAATGCGCACACCGCTGCTTGCCAACGGTTCGAGCACACGCGACAGCGAATCGAGCGCCGAGTTGGACGCGCCATCGTCGTCAAGCATGATCAACACCACGTCAGGCGCAAAACTTGAAGCGAGACGGCGATCGGCCAGAACTGTTCGCGCGGCGGGTGCTCCGTGCAGCTCTGGAAACATCCGCAAGCCGATCCGATAGTCCGGTCGTGCGCGCCATCCGCTGCGTGGCGCGGCGGCGTAGCTGCGGATCGCGCCGATACCGCGTGGCCACTCCAGCGCCAGCAACGTGGTGACCACAGTGGCGATGAGCACGAGCAGCGCACGGGCCACGGCAGACAATCGCCATCGCGCCGGGTATGCGGGCGCGATCATTGGTACGAGCAACGCAAGCGGCGTGATCAGTGCCGCGCGGCCTACGGTTATGCCGACGACTGCGTCGCGCGCCGCGACCGCGGCCTGAAGGCCGAGTGGCGCGGTGCCCTGCCATCCGACCAGAAAATCACCGAGCGCAACCGCCGACAGTGCGATGTCGTAGAGAAGGATGGGAATGCCAACCACCACCGACACCAATCGTGTGACAATGGCATACGCGACCTGCACCGCAAACGCGCTGACGACAAGCGGTAGCAGCCACGCGATCCCCGAGACGGTGCGCGAGCCAGCCTCTGTGCCGGTCGCGATCGACACGACCAGCACCGGCGCGATCATCAGCCCGCAAAATCCCGTGAGCTGCGAAAACAGTTTTGGCGCTTCGCGTCGAGAGGCAATCCAGCCGGAGAGGGCGATGTTCCATGCCAGCACGGCGACAGCGATTGCCAACGGGACGAGGGCTAGCTGCTCTCTCATCAGCGGACGATAACGCGATCACCGCTCGCTGGCACCTGCGGTCGCACGTTGCGTAGTTTCTGTGATGGAGCGCGCCCGTCTGGTCACCGTACCGAATCTGATGTCCACCTCGCGCGTCGCGCTGGCTGTGGGCTTCGTGCTGTTCGACGCGGTCCCAACACGATTGATGCTGATCGCCGTCGCCTCCATGACGGATTTTCTCGACGGCTGGCTGGCGAGGCGCACGCATACGATGTCGCGACTGGGCGCGCTGATTGACCCCGTTGCTGATCGACTTTTTGCTCTGGGTGTCGTCGTCGCCTATGTGATCGGCGGGCAATTCTCGGTGGTGCAGGCGATCATCGTGATGTTTCGCGATGTCATGTCGATCATCGGCTGGTTTGTGGCGCGCAACGTGACGTGGTTGCGTCCGATCACGTTCAAGGCACGTCACATTGGGAAGTTGGTGACGGGCGCGCAGCTCATCACCTTCCTCGCCGTGCTGCTCGCGCCGACGTGGGTATGGTGGCTCGTTGTGCTCGTGGGCGTCCTCGGACTCGCCGCTACCGCCGACTACACCTTGATGTTGTGGCGAGAGCGTGTACCTCGGGTGAACGAGTCCGCGTGATACAACAAACGCCTGCGCAGAAGCGAAGGCGTTCGGTGATGCTGACGTCGTGTGAGACGGCCGCGTGAATGGCGTCCGGCGCTACACGTTCGCTGTTTCGGCGTCCTGCGTTTGTTTCTTGGTGGGCTGAGCAAAACGCTCGCCCAAGGTGCGCAGCTCAGTCAGTTCGTTCGGCTTGAGTTCCGAATACCGACCGGCGACGTACGAGAGGGTGTTGTCGAACCACTCCTTCTGGTCGTCGACATGACAACCGATCACACCGCACTGCATAATCTGCTGGAACAACTCATCGCGGGCCTCTTGATACGGGGAGGCAACCGCGGCGTCACGACGCGGACGAAGCTTGGGCTTGACCATTTCCTCTGGGTAATGCGTCGATACTCGACTGCGTGGTGGAACGAGCGAATTACTGAGAATTTAACGGATGAGACAGGTCGTTTTCCAGTCCTGACAGCGGCGAGATTACTCGTAACGCCGTTCAGTGAGAGCCCAAAACACCGCGAGTCGGGTGCTCGTGGGGGTCTGTTCCGACGGCAGGAATAGCGCCCACTGCGGTGCCCCGCGTAGCTTACCGCCGTCGCGTATGACCCTGCGACTCACAGTTTCGTTAGGAAACGTCCGGCGACTGGCCGGCTGATGACGAGGAGACAGAGTGGTAAAGGCTACCCCAACCAAGTCCCGCACGCCGTTTTATGGCGTCCTCTTGCTGCTCGCCGCTGCGGGCGCTGGCGGCATCTACTACTCCATGAATGGGGCGAAGCAGGCGCCGATCGTGCTCCCTGAGGGCACGCCGCTGCCGAAGGCCGAGGGGTACCTGCGCGGCGATCCCAACGCCCCGGTCACGATCATGGAGTTCGCCGACTTTGAGTGCCCGGCATGTGGCCAGTTCGCAACGATTACCGAACCTGACGTTCGCAGCCGCATCGTCGACGCCGGACTCGCCAACTACCGATACTACAACTACCACATCCCGGCACACCTGAATACCATGGCCGCCTCACTCGCGGCGTCATGCGCGCATGATCAGGGCAAGTTCTGGGAGATGCACGACGCGATTTTCGTTGGCCAGTACGACTGGAACACACAATCGACCAGCAATCCGCGCAAACTGTTCGACAAATACGCGGCCACGATTGGCCTCGACACAAAGGTGTACGGTGCGTGTTTCGATTCCCGGAAGAATTTGGCCAGCATTCAGGCCAATCAGCAGGCGGGCAGCGATCGTGGTGTGTCGCAGACGCCTACCTTCATCATCGGGAACAAGCTCTACGCGGGTGCAATTGGCTACGACGCCATCAAGGCGGCCGTTGATTCAGCGCGTGCCGCATTGGGACTTCCGGCCGCTCTGCCGCCGGCAGATGCTGAGGCGAAGACCGACGTCAAGGTTGGAGGGGCGAACAAGAAGTAGCCGCCAGAGCCTACGCTTGACGTGACCGCGGCTCAGATGGCGTGAGCCGCGGTCGCCTCATGGGTGTGGGAACCGTCGCCTGGACAATGCGCTCGGTGACCACTGGCGCAAACGCGTCGCCGAGCGCAGCCAGCGCTCGCGTGGTGATGACGCTCGCCTGCGGTTCCGGCAGTTCCATCTCCCGCACGTACACTTCGAGTGCGCGCTCATAACCGATCTCCGACGCGAGGGCGTCGACGAAAAGTAGCGCGTTGGCGGCGTGCGTCTGCAGCAGCGCTTCATCCGCCCGGGCACGCACAAGGCGAGCTCGCTGTTCGGCCGCGGCGGAAAGCCTTCGCGGAAACAGCGTCTCCGGGAACAATAGGCTGAAGATGCTCATGTCACGCGATAGACGAGGCAACGCCCTCCGCGTTTCACCGGTCGCGTTAACTCACGATTCCTGCGCTTCGTACTGATCTTTCAGGTTGGCGACGACCTCTGGGTCCGCCAGCGTGGTGGTGTCGCCAAGCGCGCGCCCCTCGGCAATGTCGCGCAGCAGCCGACGCATGATTTTGCCTGAACGGGTTTTTGGCAGGTCGGCGCTAAACAGGATGTCGTCGGGGCGGGCGAGCGCGCCGATTTTCATCGCGACGTGCTCACGCAACTCGTCGCGCAGGCTGGAACTGGCCGAGAACCCGCTGCGTAGCGTCACAAAAGCCGCAATCGCCTGACCTTTGAGATCGTGCGCCTTGCCCACGACCGCGGCTTCGGCGACGGCCGGGTGATCGACGAGCGCGCTCTCGACTTCCATCGTGCCGATACGATGACCAGCCACATTGAGCACGTCGTCTACACGGCCAAGAATCCACAGATACCCGTCTTCATCACGTTTCGCGCCATCGCCCGCAAAATATAGATCGGGGCGCCCGGGCCACTTGGAGAAGTACGTGTCCACGTAGCGAGCGTCGTCGCCCCAAATGGTGCGCAACATGGACGGCCACGGATGCGTCAGTGCGAGCAGTCCGCCACCAACCCGTATGGGATTGCCCGCTGTATCCAGCACTTCAGCGCGAATGCCGGGAAACGGTGTGGTGGCCGACCCAGGCTTTGTTGCCGTTACGCCTGGCAGTGGCGTGATCATGATCGCGCCCGTTTCTGTTTGCCACCAGGTGTCGACAATCGGGCAGCGCGCTTTGCCGATCTCCCTGTGATACCACATCCACGCTTCAGGATTAATCGGTTCGCCGACGGAGCCGAGCAGTCGGAGCTGCGAGAGGTTGTGCTTGTGCACAAAACTCGCGCCCCACTTCATAAACGCGCGAATCGCTGTTGGTGCGGTGTAGAAAATGGTGACACCATATCGCTGACAAATCTCCCAGAAGCGGTCTTTCTCGGGCCAGTCGGGTGCCCCTTCGTAGACGATGCATGTGGCGCCATTGGCCAGCGGACCGTAGACGAGATACGAGTGGCCAGTGACCCAGCCAATGTCCGCGGTACACCAGTAGACATCCTCGTCTCGGAGATCGAAGACGTACTTTGTGGTCGCGCTGACACCGGTGAGGTAACCACCGGTGGTGTGGACGATGCCTTTGGGTTTCCCGGTGGTGCCCGAGGTGTAGAGAATGAACAGCAGGTCTTCGGCGTCCATCGGTTCCGGCGCACATTCGGATGGCACGTCGCGCTGCAAGCGATGCCACCAGTGATCGCGTCCTTCCTGCATTTCGGCGAATGCTTCGTCCGTCGAGCCGGCACGTCGCATGACGACGAGCAGGTGCTGGATCGTCGGGCACTCCGCAACCGCCTTGTCGGCGTTGCGCTTGAGTGGCACGATCTGGCCGCGACGATAACCGCCATCGGCGGTGATGAGCACTTTACATCCGCAGTCGTTGATGCGATCGCGTAACGATTCGGGCGAGAAGCCACCAAAGACCACCGTGTGCACCGCGCCGAGGCGCGCACACGCGAGCATGGCGATGACGGCTTCGGGAATCATGGGCAGGTAAATGGCAACACGATCGCCCTTTTGCACGCCGAGCCGCTTGAGCATGTTGGCGGCAAGATTCACTTCACGATACAGATCCCAATACGTGTAGGTGCGACGGTCGCCCGGTTCGCCTTCCCAGATCAGCGCTGCCTTGTTGCGACGTGGCCCGTGAAGGTGACGGTCCACACAATTCACACTGGCGTTGAGTTCCCCACCCGCAAACCAAGTCACATGCGGTGGCGTCCACTCCATCACACTGGTCCAGGGCTTGCTCCAGGTGAGCGTCGCCGCTTCATCGGCCCAAAAGCGCAGGGGATCGTGGGACGCACTTTCGTGCAGCTGGTGATCGCTGACACGTGCGGCGTCGCGAAACGCTGTCGGTGGCGGAAACAGGCGGTGTTCTTGCAGCAGGACGTCGATATCGCTCATTGTCGGGATAGAGAGAGGAGCCGAATGCTGCGCAGGAAACGCGTCGCGTGCAACTACCCAGTATTGTTCACGATACCATGTCTCATCGTGCTCTCGATCATGCCGGGTTGCCTGATGGCTAGTGGTCCACCGCAGTCGCCACGCCCCGCGGTTCAACGTGACTGACGATGCCCTGCCGCTCGCTCGGGTGCGGATCGCTGTGACGCGATCTGGTGAGCGCAACACACCGCTTGTCACGGCATTGCGCTCAGCTGGTGCCACGGTACACGAGCTGCCGCTGACGCGCGTTGAGTCGTTGGATCCGCGTCCCTTACGTGACGCGCTCGACCAACTCGCGCAGTTCCAGTGGGTGCTCCTCACCAGCGTCACCGCGGTGGACCTTGTGGCGCGCGCACTCACGATAGTGTCTGCAGATCGACTGCGGTTTCGGAAGCTGGCGGTGGTTGGTGCGGCAACAGCGCAGGCGGCGTTCACGCACGGCTGGGAACCAACGGTTATAACGACACACTTTCACGCCGATGCACTGGTGGATACGATGTCCGAACGGGACGATGTGGACGGATCGCGGATGTTCTATCCCGCAGCCGAAGGGGCACGCGACGTGCTTCCTGCCGGATTGCGCGCACTCGGCGCCTTCGTGGATGTGGTGGCGATTTATCGGAGTGCGCCAGACCCCGAGGGACAAGCCCGCATGCGTGCGCTGGCGACGGCGGGCGCGCTCGATTTGGTGACGATGGCGGCACCGAGTGCCGTGGATGCGATACTTGACGCGGTGCCGGTGGAGTACGCGCGACGTTTGCCCGTGGCGTGTATCGGGCCCGTCACGGCGCGTGCGGCGCGCGTTGCCGGATTTCCGGTCAAAGTGGAATCAACCGCTGCAACGGCGGACGGATTTGTGCGGAGCATCGTCGCGGCGTTCACGGCGCACCGATAGAATTCGCTCAGTATCTCGCGCTCGGCCGCAGCGTCGCGGAAGCCGTCACCCACCAGGAACCCAAGCACAATCCGTGGCACGACGTACCGGCGGGTGACCATCCGCCCGATGTGATCACCGCCATCATTGAGATTCCGGCGGGATCCCGCAACAAGTACGAATTGGACAAAGAGACGGGGCATTTCAAGTTGGATCGCGTGTTGTATTCCGCGGTTCACTACCCGGGTGACTACGGCTTTATTCCGCGCACGCTGAGCGAGGACAACGATCCGCTCGACATTCTGGTGCGCATTAACGAGCCGACATTTCCAGGATGCCAGATCAGTTGCCGGCCGATTGGTGTGTTACGCATGCTTGATCGCGGCGAACCGGACGAAAAAATTCTCGCCGTGCCCAATGATGATCCGTACCACAGTCATATCTTCGATATCGCGGATATGCCGCCGCACTACCTGATGGAAATCGAACACTTCTTTCACATCTACAAAGACCTCGAAGGCAAGCGCGTCGAGATTCAGGGATGGGAGAAAAGCGAACGGGCGATGGCGATCATTCTCGAAAGTATCAAGCGGTACGCCGATGCGTTCGACTCTTAGCGCGGACGCTGGAGTACGAGACTGGCGTTGATGCCGCCAAAACCAAAACTGTTACTTAGCACGACCCGTGGAGTCCCGTCGCGGCCGACATTCGGCACGTAGTCCAGGTCGCAGGCGTCGTCCGGGTTGTCGAGATTGAGCGTTGGCGGTATCCATCCGCGTTGCAGCACCAATGCCGAGATGGCGGTCTCAAAGGCACCCGAGGCACCGAGCGCGTGCCCATAGTATCCCTTGGTGCTGGAGACGGGAATACGATACGCGTGCTCGCCAAAGACCGTGCGGATGGCCAGGGTTTCGGTGGGATCGTTGAGCGGTGTGCTGCTGCCATGCGCGTTGATGTAGTCCACGTGCTGCGGCAAGATCGCGGCGTCAGCGAGGGCCTGTCGCATGCAGCGCGCGGCTTGCGCGCCACCGGGCAGCGGCGCAGTCATGTGGTGCGCGTCGTTGGTGGTGCCAAATCCGCTCAGTTCCGCGTAGATGCGCGCGCCGCGCACGACCGCACGTGACCACTCCTCAAGTATCACCACCGCGCCACCTTCGCCCATCACAAACCCGTCGCGGTCGCGATCGAACGGACGCGACGCGTGTGCGGGATCGTCGTTGCGATTGGACATCGCGCGAATCAGGGCAAACGCGCCGAAACAGAGGGTCGCTAACGGTGCTTCTGCGCCGCCGGCAATCATCACGTCCGCGTATCCGTCACGCACTTGGCGAAAGGCTTCGCCGATGGCCATGGTTCCAGACGCGCAACTCATGGCATTGGTGGAATTCGGCCCTTGCACACCAAACTCGATGGCAATGTTGCAACTCGATGACCCGCCGAACACGGCGAGGGCGAGCGTTGCATCAACGGCACGAATGCCGCCCGTCATAAAGTTGGCGGCCTGTGCTTCGGCGTAGGCCACACCTCCGAGCGCTGTGCCCATCATCGCGCCGACCCGCTCACGATTCTCGTGCGCCAGATCGAGGGCCGCATCTTCGAGCGCGAGCTTCGCACTAACCACGCTAAACTGCCCGAAGCGATCGAGCCGTTTGACGCGTTTGATGTCGAGATAGTCTTCGGCGTCGAATCCGTTGACTTGCGCTGCACATCGGCTGCGAAAAATCGAGGAATCGAAGCGTGTCGCCGGACCGACCACCGATCGCTCGGCACGAAGTCCATTCCAGAGCGCCTCAACGCCCGTGCCAAGCGGTGTGACACAACCAAGGCCAGTGATTGCGACGCGTCGCCGCGGCCGTTGTTCAAGAAGCGGCGCGCCGTTCGACGTCATGATGACACCGTTGGAACGTTGCGCTCTGCCGCATGCGCCAGGCCGACGAGCGTGCGTGACGCAATGCCGTGCACAAAGACCGGTCCAATCACCTGCGTTGCGGCAAGCGCGCCAATGAGTGGCCACGACGGCCCATTCCACACATGAACGATACGCACACGAGTGCCCTCTGGTACGACGGTGAAATTCCACTCCACATCCATCCGCGTCGTGATGCCACCGACATGCCGAAAGCGAATCCATGGCTGCGTGTCATCCACGGCCATTTCCGACAACCACCACGTGGGCCATTGCACAATACCAAACGGTCGGTTGGCCGCCATCTCGACGAGTCCACCGCCGTCGGGTGTGCGGTGACGAAAGCGAACAAATCGGTAGTGCGGCAGATGTGCGGGCCACCGCTCGACATCGCGCGCGAGTGCAAAGATCTCGCGCACCGGTGCGCGCACCACAGCCTCGTCGACGGTGGTCATGATCCGATCGGTTGGCAGTGGTCCGAGCGGGAAGTTCGGCGCGCCGTGCACTGGTGTCGTCATGCCGTCGCGTGCGTGCGCCACGTCGCCGTGACGCGCCATCCGAGAGCCCGTCGCACATGCGGCGCACGCCCCGTGGCATGTTCGATCAGCGCGTGCAGCTCGCGCACCGTGTAGCCGCGGAGAATGGAGACGACGCCGTCGTTCCGGCTGACGGGATGGAAGCCAAGCACGAACGACGC
The DNA here is from genome assembly GCA_043718595.1 of Gemmatimonadaceae bacterium. Classification (GTDB taxonomy): domain Bacteria; phylum Gemmatimonadota; class Gemmatimonadetes; order Gemmatimonadales; family Gemmatimonadaceae; genus Gemmatimonas. Next base: position 2,461 of record JAYSVL010000377.1, on the reverse strand, counting down.
GGACCACAGTCCGGCCACGGCGAGCCAACTCCGTCGCAAATCATGAATGACGACCGCCCGCCGTGACACGCGCGCACACTCACGAAGCAACCGCTCGGCGGCGTCGCCATCGAAGTGATGCAGCACCTGCGACACCGTCACGATGTCCACCGAGTGGTCGTCGAACGGCAGGTGCATGCCGTCGCCGACAAGCGTGAGCGTGCATCGCGCGGCTGCGCCGCGCGCCAGGTGTGTATCGCGTTCCAGTCCAATCGTGACGAGCGCGACGCCCAATGCTGAGGCGAGCCGCGCGACGGACGCCGGAATGTCACCGCGTCCCGTCCCGATATCGAGCATCGACAGCGGACCTGCGCTCGTGTCGTCTCGGCGATGTTCAACCAGAAACGGACGGACTTCACGCAACACGGCGCGTCGCCCGCCAAAGAGTGTGTTCGCCAGCGCGATGTCACGCAGTGATCGATCGGCGAGGGCAGGGTCGCTCGACGGGTCGTCAAGGATTTCAACGCCACGACGACGCTTTGGTGTCAGCACGCGAGTCAGCGCTCAAGCTGGGCATACCCGCCGCGATAGTAGAGCAGCGGACGCGCATCCTTTGCTCCCGCCGCCTCCACTTCCCCGATGACAATCACGTGGTCGCCCGCCGGATGACGCGCCACAATCCGACACTCCATCCACGCCAGCACGTCGTCGAGAATGGCGTCGCCAAGGATACCGCGCGAGTGTCCGATGCCGACGAACCGATCGTCGATCAACCCAGCGAAGCGTCGTGACACGGCCTCTTGCGATGCCGATAAGACGTTGACGGCGAAGGATGACGTGACGGCCGCCAGCGGCGCCATCGTGGCGTCGTTGGCAATGCAGACCAGCACCAGTGGCGGATCGAGGCTGAGTGCGGAGAAGGCACTGGCCGTCATGCCGTGATCACGCCCGCCGCTATCAACGGTGGTGATCACCGTGATCCCCGAGGCGAAACGTCCGAGGACGGAGCGAAACAGGTCGCCGTCAATGGTCACGCGTGGCCGCTGAGAGCGTGTTGACGGTGATCGACGTCGTCGCGGAGGGCAAGAACAAACGACGCGCGAGACGCAACACAGTTCGCGGTGCGAGTAGCGCTGACGCCGGCACGAAGTTGCCCGTCACCCCAACGAGCAGATCTGCGAGATCGGCGTCGCGTTCGAGCACGCGTACCGCGGCGTTCATCAGTGTCGGGAAGGCGACCGCTGTTCCAATGGTTCGCTCGACGTGCCACTTGCCGCCGAAAACGTCGCGCCTCGCTGTTTCATAGGCGCGCAGTGCGCGCCGTGACAGATCGCGTTGTCCGCACTCGATCGCGCGAATCGCTTCGACACCAAACTTCGCCGCTAACTCGCCGCCGCGCAGGGCAGCATAAATCCCTTCGCCAGTGAACGGATCGAAGAAATCGGCAGCGTCTCCGACAAGCAGCGCTCCCGGTGCCCAGGCGCGTCGCGCGTGTGAGGCAAAGGGGCCCGTCGCGCGCACTGGTGCAACACGTTCCGCGTTGGCAAAACGTCGCACGAGCTGTGGACGCGCCGCGATCCACTGCTGCAGGAATGCCGCTGCGTTGCCGGCGATACCGCGCGCCAGACGTTGTGGTACGACCAGCGCAACGTTGGTGATACCGTCGCCAACTGCAGCGATGCCAACGTACCCGTTGTTAAAGACAAACATCTCGCCGAGGGTGCCAACGCCAGTGACGCCGCGAAAGTGCGAGACCAGTGCGATGCGACGTGGCCACCGCGACGCACGCGCAACACCGAGTCGCCGCGCGACAACCGATCGCAATCCGTCGGCTCCGACAACCAGCGTTGCGCGCACGTCATGCATACCGGCGGCAGTGCGTAGCCGCACTCCAGTCGCGCCGCCGGTCCCGTCAGCGATGATGTCATCAACCTTCGCCTGTTCGATCACGTGCACGCCTGCCGCGCGCGCGCGCGCGAGCAAAACGCTGTCGAGGATTTCTCGTCGGATACCCACACCGTGATCGCGAAATCCACGAAATCCATGCTGGGCGAGAAACTCTCCATGAATCGTGCGCCCGGATGGCGCGTGCACGACCATGCCCGTTAACGGCGCCGACGACTCGCGGTCCAGCAGATCGAGCGCACCCATCGCGTGGAGAATGCGCGCCCCCTCGGGACTCACATATTCAGCGCACGGCTTGGCGCGTGGGAACTGCGCGCGATCAACCAAGGTCACGTCGAGACCCAGCGACGCGAGGTGCCAGGCGGCGGACGACCCCGCTGGACCTCCGCCAACTACCAACACCTGGGTCGATCGAGGAACCGTGGTCATGGCCGGGAGACGGGAAAGCGTCGCAAGAGTACTGGAGGCGGGGCAGCGTCGCAACGGTACTGGAGGCGCGAAAGCGTCGCAACACTAGCGAGGCTCTGCCTCAGACCGACGAGGCATGTAGAAGGGGAGAGAGGAGTGGCGGAACTCC
>JAYSVL010000376.1:0-4776 GCA_043718595.1 Gemmatimonadaceae bacterium | reverse complement strand
TTCCGACGCCATGAATTCGGTCACCGGCCGTGCGTCGCTCCGTGCATCGCGCAGCGCGTGAACAATTTCATCCCAGGAACCTTCAAACGTGCCGCCATCGCGCATGATCACCCGGTGCGAGCGCTCACTCGCCATGACATCCGCGGTGACTCCATCCGCCTGCTGCTGATGCGCGAGACCAGACAGCAACCCTCCGAGCGTCTCCAGCTGCCCCTGCGCGACACTCGCCTCGGCGCTCTCCTGCTCGGCGAATGACTGCTCAACTTCGGCCAGCAACTCGTCGACCGCATCTGGTTCGCCGCTGAGTTCCGTCAATCGCGCTTCCCACGGCCGCAGCTCTGGGTCATCGTCACCAAGTTTGTAGACGGACTTCTTGAGTTCGATCAGGCGCCAGATTCCCAGCTCGTCCCAGTGGTCATCCGGTGCTGTGCGGTCAAACTCTGCGATCGCGGCATCGGCGTCACCGCCGTCGTACAGCAAATTGGCGAGATAAACACGCGCTTCGGAAAATTCGGGATCAATCGACAGCGCGCGACGCAAAGCGGTCATCGCCTCGGCGTCAGACCCGAGACGATGCTTCGCATAGCCCACGCAGGCGACCGCTTCGGCCGATTCTGGCGCCTGCGCAACGCTGCGCTCGAAGTACAGCAGGGCGTCTTCCACATAGCCCTCACGGAACAACGCGCGGCCAATCTGCAACATCAGGTCGACGTCGTCATCATACCCCAGTTCGATCGTGCGCTCAAACTGCTGCATGCCCTCGTCTACCTGCCCGAACTTCAGCAGTACTTCGCCCAGGCCCGCCAGTGCATCCTCGTGCTCGGGATCGATCGCGAGTCCTCGTTCAAACGCCTTCCGCGCCCACGCGAACTCATCACGCGCCAATCGCGCGTAACCGGCACCGACGTGCAACTCGACGGCATCCGGATAGAGCAGCAGTCCCTCGCGCAGGATAGCGAGCGCCTCATCGTACTGTCCCTCGTTATAGAGGGCGTGCGCGCGCTCGTCGTACTCTTCGGAACTCAGGAACGGCGTCGACATGCCTCATACCTCCGGAGCAGACGGGTTGCCGGATGATACCGTGCGATTGCGCCACAAGTTCATGCTGCACTCCAAACGACACCTGACTTCGCGCGCGCCCTCACCAGTGCGGTGGCGATCTGACCGGCGAGCGCGGCGTTCGCCTCAAGCAAGTCCAGGTTGACCTGCACAGACGCCCCTGCCGTTTGACGCTGCACTTCGGCCAGGAGATACGGCGTCACGGCTCCACCGCGCACGCCAGACAATGTCGCCTTGGCCAATGCCGCTGATGTAGCTGCTGCAACCAACTCCGGCGTCAACGCGCTGTGCGCCGGTGGTGGCTGCACCACAAGCAACGCCGAGCGTCGACCGAGGGCGAGATGCGCGTGCCAAATTTCGGCGATGCCGTCTGCGGTATCAGCGCGCGCAGTCAACGCATATCCCGTGGTAGTGGTGAAAAAACCTGGGAGTTCGTTGGTGCCAAAGCCAACCACCGTCACCCCGAGTGTTTCCAGTCGCTCAAGTGTTGCCGGCAAATCAAGAATCGACTTGGCACCGGCACACACCACAATTACCGGCGTGCGCGCCAATTCTACCAAGTCGGCCGACTCGTCAAACGGGGCATCGCGATGCACGCCACCAATGCCACCAGTGGCGAACACTTCGACCCCGGCGAGTGCGCACATCGCGAGCGTACCGGCCACTGTTGTCGCACCGTCGGCACCATCGGCCATCGCCACCGCAAGGTCACGCGACGACACTTTGCGTACACCGTCGCGCGCAAGGAATCGTTCGAGGTCGTCGGCTGCTAGGCCGAGCGCGGGAACGCCGCGCACAATTGCGGTGATCGCGGGCGTCGCGCCTGTCGCTTGCACGGCGTTGATCATCCGTGCGGCGGCCTGTCGATTGAACGGTGGCTCCAGCCCTTGCGCCAGCACCGAGCTTTCGAGGGCGACGACGGCACCGCCGCGATCACGCGCCGCCGCCACAGCGTCGGTACAACGAGGACGCATCAAGCGTGTTGGCACCCGCAATAGGATCAGCTCACCGCATCGTCAAACGCATCACTCTTTCGCGCTTCCACCAGCTCCCACTCCTTGGACGTCGGGTCATACACGGCCATGATCTTGATCGTTTCCCCAGACCACGCATCAAATACCTTACCAGAATTCTGATAGATCTTGATCTCGTGTCCATCCTCAAATTTGAGCACGACTAACGGATAGTTCGTGTTGCTGTACTGTCGGCGCAGCTTCTTCGGCGGCTTGTTTATTGGCGCGTTCATGCGTCTCTCAGGCAAGGGTCGCGAGGGTTCATTCGCAAGTTGGTGAGGCTGACGCCCGAACGCCAGCCATTCCTTGAGCAAACATGGTCATGTGACGGTGGAAGTGACACCGTGATAGGCGCGCCATGCACCCGTGGCCAGAATCTCATCAATCGCACCGACGCACGACGACACCTCAGCGTCCGTTGTATAGAAGTGTGGTGCGACGCGAATTCCCGCGCCCGGCCGGTAGTCGATGACCACGTCGCGCGCCAGCAACGCGCGCGCAACCGCTGCTGCCTCGGGCACGTCGAAGGCGACCGTTCCGCCGCGACGCGCCGCATCTCGTGGTGCGTTCACGCGCCAGCCACGTGCATCTGCCTCATCGATCAACATGGCGGTCTGACGGACGCTCTTCTGCCGGATCGCGTCTAATCCCGCATCGGCGATGATCCGCGGCCCTTCGATACCTGCAAAGAGCGCCGGCACGGCTGGCGTGCCACCAAGCCAGCGCCAGGCACCGGTGGCATAGTCCATCTCACTCGCAAAGGCGAAGGGCGTGCGATGGGCTTGCCATCCAGTGAGTGCCGGCGCGAACTGCGCACTGGCTTGCGGTGATGCATAAAGGAAGGCGCCTCCGGGTCCACCGCACAGCCACTTTAACACGCCGCCACACAGAAAATCCGCGCCAATCGCATGCACGTCGACCGGAATGACCCCTACACTATGGTAAGCGTCGAGTGCAACGACCGCGCCCATCGCGTGCGCGTGCGCGCAAATCGCCGCCGCATCCATGATGTAGGCGGAGCGAAACAACACGTGGGAAATGGCGACAAGTCGTGTGCGCTCGGTGATGGCTGACAAAAGCAGCGGCAAATCAATGCCAAGGCCATCCTCGCTTGGCACCACCGTCACGCGTGCGCCCAATCGCGGCGCCAGCGCATCATACGCATAACGCACCGACGGAAAGTCGAGTGCGGTCATCACGACTTCGTTGCGCTCCGCCGGATAGTCAAGCGCCGTCAGAATCGCACTCATGGCTTGCGTGACGGTTGGCTGCATCACCACCTCGCCTGCTGACGCGCCCATCAGCGGCGCCACGATCGAACCCACAGTCTCCGGCATCTCCCACCAACCGTCCGCCCATGCGCGCACGCCGCGCGTCGCCCACTGCGCTGCGTAGTCAGCGAGGCGCGCCGGCACAGCGCGCGGCATCGCACCAAGCGAGTGCGACACCAGGTAGGTCGACGTCGCCAGGATGGGGAACTCGTCGCGGTAACGGAGCAGCGGGTCTGACACAGACACGGCAAATACCTCGCGGAACATGAAGAACATGTGTGACACAAAACTTGAGCGAATCCCGTGCAGAACTTTAGTACCCGCATCGCCTGCGCGCCGAGATCAAGATCCGGCGCGCGCATGCCGAAAAGATCATGAAGAGCATCGCGCGCGATGCGTACACGTCGGTGTCGCGCGATGAACACCTGCCTCCCCATCTGGTAAGACTTGTGCCTGCGTGTCCCACACCTGTCACGGCGCATGCGCCAATCGTTACAGAGCGCTCCGACGGCGATCCACTCGGTCGCATTTTGCGTGCGTACGATCGCGCCATCTTCGCCTGTGAGTCGTTCAACGAGACGACGGCCCGTCACTCCATCCGGCTGCTGCGATCTGCACTCGACCTCGACACGCCCGCCGCGCGCAGCTTCGATGCGCTCTATGCGTGGTGCGAAACGACGGTCATCGCGCGAGACTTCGTCGGACCGGCGCGATGCCTGCGGGCGCTGCGCGCTGCCTGGTGCCGTGCCGAGCAGCCACACGGACTGTCACCGCGTGCAGACCTGCCCGTATGCTAAAGCATACCCGAAACGCCCTTTCACCCCGCACCACGTATTAACGTGTGTCCCGCCTCATGAGAAAGACGCCCGTTTCCTCCGCAGCCCGAGCACCGCGCCTAGGCGTTGTGCTCGGCGGCGGCGCGCTCAAGGGGCTCGCACACATTGGCGCACTCCGCGCGATCGCCGAAGCGGGACTCAAGCCCGCGCTCTACGCTGGGTCCAGCATTGGTGCGATGATTGGGGCGGCTGCGGCGTCAGGCTTGTCGCCCAACGCACTCACCGAACGCGCCCTGCGCTTTCGTCGGCGTGACCTATTCCGCATTAATCATCTCGGCATGTTGCTCGAACGCATGCTGTCGCGGTCGATCTACCTCGAAGCGCCGCTGCGCACGCTTTGTGACGATCTGGTTGCCGATGGAACGTTCGATGACTTCAAAACGCCGCTCCTGGTGACCGCCGTTGACATCGACCGAGGGACGCCACTCGTCTTCGGTCGACCGGGGCTGCGCGACGTGAAGGTGCGTGACGCGGTCTATGCCTCATGTGCCCTTCCCGGTTTCTTTCCACCGGGTGTCGTCGGCGCGCGCACCTGCATTGACGGCGGAACGACCAACAACCTGCCGGTCGATGTCGCAGCGCTCGGCGTCGACATCC
>JAYSVL010000375.1:0-4779 GCA_043718595.1 Gemmatimonadaceae bacterium | reverse complement strand
TGGTAGCCGATGCGCGTCACGTCGAGTCCTATCGTGGATGACGGCACCGAACGAATGACAAAACGTCCGCCGAGATCGGTGGTGGCGGTGAGCGCACTTCCACGAACTTGCACGCGCGCCAACGTGACTGGCAGACGCGTGGTGGCGTCCAGCACAACACCGGTAATGCTCGCCGCAGCGGCGTCGCTCCGGCGCTGTGGTGGGGTTTGCGCGGCGGCGCTCGCGTGCACTGCGCAGAGGAGTCCAGCGTGTGTGATGGCCGCGCGCGATGCACTCAGGCATGTCAATACTCGCATCGATGTGAATGTTTGCACTGATGATCTCCGTAGAAGTCACTGGATAGCGCACACGAAGAGAGCAAATCACGCGACAAAACTGTGACAGCCCGAACGGCTGAGGTGACTAGCGGTACGGACAGCTTGCCCACAGACTTCGGAGAGAGGCCAGCGGGTTCGCGGGCCCTGCATTCAGCTGCGTCGATGAGGAACGGTGACCAGTCTTCTGTTGCTGCGGGCTCTGCCGCTGCTATACGCCATCGCCGATGGCGGTGCGACCGTCACTGGCACGGTGCGCAACAGCGACACCGGTCTGCCCGTTGCTGGGCTGGCGGTCGTCATGACTGACACGCCGCACCGAACGCTCACCGATTCGACGGGCCGCTATGTGCTGGCCGACGTTCCGGCCGGTGCACACCACGTGTTAGTTCGCGGGCTAGGCTTCGCCGCGCGCACCCTGCACGCCATTGTGCCGTCGTGGGGAATACTTGAGATCAACGTCGCGCTCACGCCGGTCACGACGCGACTGACCACACTCGTGGTGCGTTCGCAAATTCGCTCCAAAGCGTGGCGTGCTCTCGACTCCACAACCGGCGGTTCAGCGGATCGCAGGCGATCGTCTGCAGCGATTCACGACAACCCGCTGCGCATCGAACCTGACGTGGTGCAGGCGCTTTCCGGTGGCGACGTGCACACGACACCAGAGATGCCCAGTGGCGTGCATGTACGCGGCGGCGCAACGGACCACGTCGCATATTCCATCAACGGTATTCCCGTCTTCAACCCATACCACAGCGCGGGAATATCCAGTGGGTGGAATCCGGATGCGATCGCCAGCGCACAACTGTTTGCATCGGTGCCGTCCGCCGGTGACGCGAACGCGCTCTCGGGATCGCTCAACGCAACAACACGTTCAGCCGGCGAGCGATGGCAAGCACTCGGCGCGGTGAGTACAACCCATGCGCGCGTTACGGTGGACGGCCCCACCGGCGTGCGTGACATGACACTGCTCCTCAGTGCGCGGGCAGGATTTCCCGCCGCTGCGGCACCACTGCGTGAAGATTCCTATGTGCGCGGTGGCACGGGCGATCGGTTGGCGACCATCGCGTCGCACGCCCTTGGCGGACAACTGCGCATCACAGGCTATGACAGTGAAGACGAACTCAACACCGCGAATGCCGTCGATACAGTCTCGCACTCTGGCAACCGGAACGCCTTCAGTTGGGGCAGTCGCTCGCTCGGTGTTGAGTTTGTGCGCTTCGTTGGTGAGGCGCAGCTTCGCACAGTGGCGTGGCACGCATCCACGCGCGCGTCTGCGGACTGGTTGGCGACCGCTGGTCCGCTCGCCATGTCAACCGCGCGCGCCGACGACGGGTTGTTGTTCTCGGCGCGACGACAGGTCGTGCATGCAGTCGTCACGACTGGCTTTCGTGTGGAACGCAGTCAGACGCACTATCAAGTAGACTTTGCCAACGCGACGGCTTCACCTTTTGCACGTCGTGCAACCAACGTGGTGCCGACTGCGTTTGTTGAACACGAAGCGGCGCTCGGCGCGCGATGGAACCTGCAGTCAGCCGCGTCTGTCTCCATGTTGCGCGGTCGTATGTATGCGAATCCTCGCGCGCAACTCCGTTGGGAATTGACGCCGCACGTGACCATCACTGGCAGCTCGGCGCGATTGCATCAGTTTGCCCAGTCACTACGTAACGCGGAAACGGTGACGGGGAGCATCTTCCCAGCCGATCTGTTTGTTGGCGCAGGTGCCGCTGGCGTTCCGGTGGCAGTCAGCAATCAGCACGTCGTCGCTGTCGCGTATCGTCCGTCGTCGCGCGTGCGTGTGAGTGGCAACGCGTATCATCGACGGTTTGATGGGGTGGTGCTGAGTGCGCTTGCCGATGGTGATCCATTTGCAACGCAGTCCGTGAGTGCGGGGCGTGGCGCATCGCGAGGGGCTTCGGTTGACGCGTCGCTCAGTGTGGCGCGCGTTGCCGTTGAGGCGAGCTACGGCTGGCAGCGAACCGTCTACGAGAGTGCGACCGCTCGTTACACGCCAAATGTTGGTGCGGGCCAGCAGTTGAATGTGGGCGTCACCATGTCGCCAACGCGCACGATGGCCATCCGCCTCGGGTTCGTTGGCGAAGCGAACCGTTCAGCCACGACGGTGAGCAACTTTGAATGGGAGTCGTGCAACTTGCGCGATCGCGGCTGCGAGTTCAGCGGGAGTCCACGCACCAGCGGCGAGACACTCGGCGGCACCAGACTCCCGGCGTACGCGCGCGTCGACCTGGGTGTCCGCAAGCAGTGGCACCGATATGTTGGGGGACGCGACGCCACCGTCGCGCTGTACGGCGCCGCGACGAATCTGTTGGCGCGCCAGAACGTGTTGACCTATGCCCGGGACGTGACCACGCGCGCCCTGACACCGATCGACATGCGCCCATTCGCTCCGCTGGTGATCGGTATGGAGTGGCACTACTGACCCCACGACTCGCGGAGCGCTGTCACAACTGGCGGCGCTCGTGTGTTCAGTAGTCAGCAGCCGGTGGAGGAACCGCGACTGGGACAACGACACGACACCGCACCGGTCACGCCGGACGGGACATCCATAGGCACGCGCAACGCGCGGACAGATACGGCTCGCACCTTCGAGACGACGTTTGCTGCGCTCTTCGCCGCTCAGCACACGCGACTGTTTCGGTATATCGACAGATTGTCGGGTGACGCGGAGATGGCGGCCGACTGCGCCCAGGATGCGTTTATTCGTTTGTACCAACGCGGCGCGATGCCTGATACACCCAACGCGTGGCTCCTCACCGTCGCGATGAACTTATTTCGGAACGCGCGCTCCGCGCATAGTCGCCGGTTTCGCTTGCTCACGCCGGAACGTGCGGCGCGAGCGCACGCTGACACAGCACCGTCAGCCGACGCGCGTATCGAGCACGCCGACGTGCAACCTCGTGTGCGACACGCCATGCAACAACTTCCGGAACGCGAGCAACAACTGCTGCTGCTCCGTGCGGAGGGATATCGCTATCGCGAGATCGCCGTCGCGCTCGACATCAACGAAGCGAGTGTTGGCACCTTGCTGGCCCGCGCGCAACGCGAGTTTCGACGACACTATGGAGAGCGCGATGCAACACCTCGATGACGAACAACTACGCCGCGCGTTGCACGACGAGTTGGCACTAGCGGAGGTACTGGTGGTTCGTGAACACACCGCTGCGTGCGAACTCTGTCGCGAGCGCCTGTCGCAGGCGGAGCGCGAGGAGCATGCGGTACACCTGCTACTGGCCACGCTTGATCATCCGCCGCCGCGTGTGTCTGCCGCGAGCGTGATGACGCGAGCCCGTCCGTGGCCCGGACGTTTGGTGCAGTACGCAGCGGCGACGCTGTGCATCGCAGCACTTGGCGGTGTTGCGTGGGCGGCACCGGGTTCGCCGTTCCCATTGATGATGCGACGCGTTTCGGCGTGGTTCGACGGTGCACCCGCGGCATCGCGTGCGCCGGTGTTGCAGACGCCTGCCACCGTTGCACCGTCGGCTCCGGTGCCTGCACCCGGCGTTTCCGGCATCGCCGTGACTCCCGGAGACCGACTCGTCATTCGCTTCGCACAGACGCAGGCCGTGGGCGAAGTGCGCGTGAGAATCACCGAAGGCAGCGAGGTGCTGGTGCGCGCGCTAGCGGGTGCTGCATCGTTTACCTCCGATGCCGGACACTTAGACATCGCGAACACAGGATCGACGAGCGACTTTGACATCGCGGTGCCTCGCGGGGCGCTGCTGGTGGAAGTGCAGGTGCAAGGTCGCCGATTGTTCCTCAAGCGAGGAGAGCGGATCATCAGTGTTGTCGGTGCGACGGGTGATGGAGCTTATGTGTTTTCGCTGACGCGCCCCCAATAGTTGATGGGCGCCTTCGACATGACATCTTCTGACATCTTCCTTTTAGCAACCAAGAGGACACGATGCGTGAAACGATGACTATCGCCGCCACTGCGCTGCTCGGCGCTGCGTTCGCCTATTCCGCGCAACCAGTGGAGAAGCCGGTCCGGGAGTTCACGCGTCAGTTCGGACTCTCGTCGTGCGCGTTCAGTACCACCGGCCGCACGCCGTACTTCATTCTTGAGCCGGGATATACACTAACGCTCAAGAGCAAGACGGATCAGTTGATCGTGAAAGTCCTCGAGCAGACGGCAGTTGTTGGCGGCATTGAGACGCGCATCGTTGAGGAGCGCCACACCGAAGGCAACACGCTCATTGAGGTGTCACGCAACTACTTCGCGATTTGCTCCACGAACAACAGCGTGTACTACTTTGGCGAATCCGTGGACAACTACAAGAATGGGAAATTGGACAATCACAACGGTGCGTGGCGACACGGCGCTTCGGGCGCGACGGCCGGTTTGGCGATGCCAGCGTTACCACTGCTCGGCGCACGATACTATCAGGAAATTGCGCCCGGTGTCGCGCTCGATCGCGCGGAAGTAATGTCACTCGACGGCACGTTG
>JAYSVL010000374.1:0-1676 GCA_043718595.1 Gemmatimonadaceae bacterium | reverse complement strand
TTTGTTCCTCCTCCATCAGGTCAATGCGGCGACGCTCCAGCTTCGGCATGCGATCGAATAGGTCTCCGACGCGTGTTTCGTTAACCCCATCACCGGCGAGGAGCTCGCGACGCAGCGCGGTGCGTGTGACCACTTCTTCGGTACGCAAGATCCGCTTGTCGTCCTCAAAGCGCGCCGATACCTGACGCAGCTGCCCAAACTGTTCGTCGGTGAGTGCGAGCCGCGTTCGCACGATTTCGTTGACACGATCCTGCAGCCGTTGTTCGAGCAATGCGCGTGCGTCGACCTTGGGTCGTTGCACGCCCGCACGACCGGCAGCGCGACCGCCAAGTCGCCCGCCAACTGGTGCGACGACCTGCGCTGGGAGGATGCTGGAGGCGGCGAGCGCGCATGCCAAGGCAAGGCGTGCGTACATCATCGTTCGCTACCGCTGCGTGGCACCGAAACAATCGGTACCTGCGTCGTCGGTTCGACCGACGTCGCGCCATCCCACTTCTCCAGACGGGCCAGCATTCGCTCTAACTCCGCGTCTGTGTAGTCGCTGAGGTCACCGACCGACACCGCCACGTTCGCTGGTGCAACACTGGCAGCGCGCGGCGCGCTGACTGCGGTTGCCGTCGTATTCGCAGCGACCACTGGCGTGCTCGACACCGCGACTATGCCCGACGGTGCCACGGGCCGTTCGGCAACATCGACCAAATGCGCCGAGTCCGCCTGCGGCGCATTCATTGAGGCGAGGCCACCGCTCCGTGCCATCATCACGGACCAACCGCCAACCGCGAGCACACCGATCGCCGCGGCCGCCTTCCAGAGCTGCCATGACCCGCGGTTCGGACGCCTTACCGCCGCAGCGTTGGACGAGGGCAACGTGAGTATAGGGGCGTGCATCGCTGTAGAGCGCGGAAGCGCGGCGACAATGCGCGCGACGTCGATCACGACGCCAGACGGCCGAACGGCGCGCGCAACACGCAACAGGGCGATCTCGTCCGCACACGGGCCGCACGTGTCTACATGCGCCTGCAGACGCGCCACGTCGGCACCAGACAACGTGCCCGCGACGAAGTCGGGCAGCAAGTCTCGCATATCCGCGTTTTCGCACTCAGTCATCGAGAAACTCCTTCACCACGCGCACGGCGTTGTGATAGTGCACCCGCGCGGCACCCTCAGTGGTGTCGAGGATCTCCGCTATCTCCTTGTAACTCCGTCCTTCCTGCACGCGCAGCGTAAAGACATCACGCTGTTTCGGCGTTAGCTGTCCCACTGCCCGTGTCATACGCTCCGCCGCCTCGTCCGCAATCAGGCCATCCAACGCATCAAAGTCGGACGCGGCATGACTGTCCTCCACTTCAACGTCCGTTCCCCGCCGGGCCGCCGACCGACGCCGGTCGATCACCAGCCGACGCTCGACGGTAAACAACCACGTGCGGAGCGAACTGTCCGCCCGAAAGCCGTCTAACGCCGAGAAGGCACGCACAAACGTGTCCTGCACAAGCTCTTGCACATCGTCACGTACCCCCAACCGCATCGCAAAGCGCGCCAGCGCCTGCGAATGCCGTTCGACGATCGCCGTCGCCGCACGTTCATCTCCGGCACGCCATCGCGTGATCAGCGCGCCGTCGATCGACGCCTCGTCTTCTCGTTCGGCCTCGATCATAGCGTCTGCCACGTTGGACGTG
>JAYSVL010000373.1:0-4788 GCA_043718595.1 Gemmatimonadaceae bacterium | reverse complement strand
ACTCGCGCTGGATCTTTGTGTGATGCAGCGTCGCACCATCTTCGACGTACACCTCAGTCACCGTGTTGGTGAAGCACGAGACATCGGCGAGCGAGACGTAGCTCTCAATGACACTCGCCTTGGCGTGTCGCTCCACCACGATCACATGCCGCGGGTGGGACATCACGCCCGTGGCCGCACTGGTGGTGACGTGTAAGATGTGCACCGGCACGTCGATCACCATTTCCTTCGCCACAATCACCAACGCGCCCTCACCAGCAAACGCCGCATTGAGCGCGGTAAACCCATCGCGGTCACTCGGCGCCGCCACACCGAGATGTTTCTGCAGCAACTCCGGCTCTTCGGTCGCGGCACGCGCCAGATCGAGCACTCGAATGCCGTCTGGCAACACGGCATGCGACGACAGCGATGGGGCGAAACGACCGTTCACGAACACCATCATCGGCCACGCCGCACCAAACGTGAACGGTTCTAGCCAACGAGCCTCGAAAGTCAGATTGTCCGCCGCTGCTGCAGCGTGCGCGGTCAGCGAACCGTCGACGGCAGGTATGAATTTCGCATCGGCGATGAGGGAGACGTTGGTGTACTTCCACTCCTCACCACGCGTCGACGGAAATCCGAGCCGCGCAAAAGCCACAGCGCCCGCGGCCCGTAACGCCGAGAGTGGTGCAGACACCGTACCGGTGAATGCGGTGACCTGAGACAAAAACGTCGTGCTCACGCGGCCTCCAGCACCCAGTCGTAGCCACGCGCTTCGAGTTCGAGCGCGAGCGACTTGTCGCCCGACTTGATGATGCGACCGCCAGCCAGCACATGCACAAAATCGGGGACGATGTAGTTGAGCAGCCGTTGATAGTGCGTGACGACGATCGTGGCGTTCGTTGGTCGCTTGAGCGCGTTCACTCCGTGCGCGACAATGCGCAGCGCGTCGATGTCGAGACCGGAATCCGTTTCGTCCAGAATGGCCAGCGTGGGTTCAAGCACGGCCATCTGCAGGATCTCGTTCCGTTTTTTCTCACCGCCCGAAAAACCAACATTCACCGAGCGGTTCATCATCGACACGTCCATGTCCACCAGCGCAAGCTTCTCTTCCACGAGGTCGAGAAATTCCATCGGATCCACTTCGTCGATGCCCTTCGAGCGACGGATCTCGTTATAGGCCGCCCGCAGAAAGTACGCGTTCGTGACACCCGGAATTTCCACCGGATACTGAAACGCCAGAAACACGCCCTGCTGCGCCCGCACTTCGGGAGCGAGTTCCAGCAGATCGGTGCCGTTGTAGTGCACCGAACCGCCGGTGATCTCGTATGCCGGATGACCGGCCAGCACCTGCGCCAATGTACTCTTGCCCGAGCCGTTCGGCCCCATGATGGCGTGTACTTCTCCTGCCTTCACGGTCATCGAAACGCCCTGCAAAATCGGCTTGCCATCAATAGCCGCGTGTAAATCCCGTATCTCGAGCATGCTCATATTTCGTCAGACACCGTGAGGAGCGTTGTAAGAGTGCGATGAGTGCATAGCAACAGCGTTTGTCGGCAGCCGAACAGCTACATGTGCCCAGTTATCCGACGCTGCCTTCAAGCGTAATGCCGAGCAACTGCTGCGCTTCGAGCGCAAACTCCATCGGCAGCTCCTTGAAGACTTCCTTGCAAAATCCACTGACGATCATCGACACGGCCTGTTCAGGATCGAGACCGCGCGTCTTGAGATAAAAAATCTGATCTTCGCCAATCTTGGACGTGGACGCTTCGTGCTCCAAAATGGCGCTGTTGTTGCCCACTTCGACATACGGAAACGTGTGCGCGCCGCAGGCGTTGCCGACGAGCATTGAATCACACTGCGTGTAGTTGCGGGCACCGTGCGCCCTGGGCAGAATTTGCACCTTGCCGCGATAGCTGTTCTGCCCATGCATCGCCGAAATACCTTTCGATACAATCGTCGATTTGGTGTTCCGGCCGATGTGAATCATCTTCGTGCCGGTGTCCGCCTGTTGCCGCTTGGACGCCACGGCGACTGAGTAAAACTCACCGATACTGTTGTCGCCTTGCAAAATCACGCTTGGGTATTTCCACGTGATCGCTGAACCCGTTTCGACCTGCGTCCACGAGATCTTGGCATTGGCCATCGCCTTGCCACGTTTCGTGACAAAGTTGTAAATGCCACCCAGCCCGTTCTCGTCGCCAGCGTACCAGTTCTGCACGGTGGAGTACTTGATCGTCGCTCCTTCGAGGGCAATCAACTCCACCACCGCCGCGTGCAGCTGATTGGTGTCGCGCTTGGGTGCCGTGCACCCTTCCAGGTAGCTGACGTACGAACCTTCATCGGCGATGATCAGCGTGCGCTCGAATTGTCCCGTCTCCGCCGAGTTAATGCGGAAATACGTGGACAATTCCATCGGACAGCGCACGCCTTTCGGGATGTAGCAGAACGACCCGTCGGAGAACACGGCGCTATTGAGCGCGGCAAAAAAGTTGTCACTAAACGGCACCACACTGCCGAGATACTTCAGCACCAGCTCGGGGTACTCCAGCACCGCTTCGCTGAGCGGCATAAAAATCACGCCGTGTTTTCCCAACTCTGCTTTGTAGGTCGTGCCAACCGACACCGAATCGAACACCGCATCGACGGCGACGTTGTTCAGCCGTTTCTGTTCGGTGAGTGAAATGCCGAGCTTTTTGTACGTATCGAGCAGCTTCGGATCAACGTCATCCAGCGACGCGAGCGGCTTGACCGATTTCGGCGCGGAGAAATAGCTCGACGCCTGATAGTCGATGGGCGGATACTGCACGTTGCTCCAATGCGGTTCGGTCATCGTCAACCAACGACGATAGGCCTTGAGTCGCCAGTCGAGCAGCCACTGCGGTT
Organism: Gemmatimonadaceae bacterium; assembly: GCA_043718595.1. Taxonomy (GTDB): domain Bacteria; phylum Gemmatimonadota; class Gemmatimonadetes; order Gemmatimonadales; family Gemmatimonadaceae; genus Gemmatimonas. The sequence goes on along the minus strand of JAYSVL010000373.1, from coordinate 1,923 downwards.
CGTTCTTTTTTGCCGAAATAAATCGCACGACATCTTCGCTGAGACCTGGTGGTAAGGTCTCCGACTCGATGTCGGTGGAAAATCCGTACTGATACTCGCGATTGACTAGCGAGTCGATGCTCGAACTCATGCCTGCTCCTGTTCACACGCTATAGGGTCTTGCACAACCGGTTCCCGCACCGCGTCCACGTCCACAATGCCATACTCGCACCGACCGCAGCCATCCTGTCGATGTCGATGGCGCACCAGCGGCGCATCCAGCAACACCGCGACATACTTTGCTTCAACCGCGCACGCTTCAGGAAAGCGCGACACAATGTCACGCAGCGCGCAGTTGTGAATGCGCAATCCCATCAGCGCCGACCCGTGTTGGGCCTGCGGACCCTCGGGCACTACGCGCTCGCTATGTACCGACTCCGCCATGTACCCTTTCGACGTCAGCAACTCGGCGAGCAGCGCGACCCGTTCACTCAACGGAAGTTGCCGCAGCACCGGACCGGCGTCCTCAACTAGGCGACTCCACTCAGCCTCCAGCACACCGGTCACGGCATCGTCACCGATTTCCTTCCGCACCAGATCGAGCGCCGCGGATAGGGATTCAACGTAGCTGGAGGGGAAAAGTGCCTCACCGGCCGGACTGAGATAGTACCGAAACACCGGTGCCCCGACTCCCTGCGCTTCTCGGGCAAACGCCACCAGCCCGTCCTCTTCCAACACTTTGAGATGTCGGCGGAGTGCGTTCGCGGTGAGGCCAAATTGCGCACCCAGTTCGTGTGCGCTCAGCGACTGTCGCTTCTTGAGGGCCACCAGCAAATCGGCCCGTACCCCCCGGAATCCTCCGAGGACCCCCGTCACATCCTGCATTGAGACAATATACGTTGAACTTCAAAACCACGTCAACGAAACCGTTGACGAATTCCACATATCGTGCGATCATCCTCGCGGCGAAGACCGACTGGACCGATATTTCGGCGGTATCACGCCGGCGCGGTCGCGTTTGTGCTGCAGATCACATACGTTGAGTCGCGATTGATCCAGCCAATTGTGGCTCTGGCATTTCCTAACGGTCTCCGTCGGAGGGAGCGCAACTAGTGCGTCGGTCCTACTGGCTTGCCTTCGTTGCTTCCGTCACACTGTTGTGCGGGTTAGTGGCGCTCTTTCGCGCGTGGCGGCTGAATCGCGCCTCGATCGAGCGTGACGGGTTGTCGCGTCTTCGCGACAGCACACGGAGCCGCTACCCAGAGTTGCTGTTGGCGCAGACCTACGCCTACCTCGCCGAACGTCACGGCGCGGTCGAGCCACACTACCGCGTGACACCCAGTGACAACCTCCAATCGATGTACCAGCTTGTCGATCTGGATCTGGAGGATGCCGTGCTGGTGATCGCCGACCGCGCGGGTGCGCGCCTGCCGCATGCCAGTGAACTCGACCAGCTGAAAAACAAAGTGCGGACCGTCGACGACATGCTCCGATTTCTCGAGCCCTTCTTTCGTCCGGAAGTGGTGAAGAGCTGACGCGATCTGCACTCGTCGCCCTGCTGCTTCTCGCAGCATGTTACCGGAACGCCGTGCCGTCGGCCACCGCGCCACCGCGCCCCGCGCGTGAGTCATCGTCTGTCGACGCCAAATCTGCCGCACCCGCGCACGTCGGGCCCCTCGATCCGGCGATTTCAGACGTCGAACTGTCCGCGCTGTGGCAACGTCAGCTGATGGTGCCGGTGGACGGCGTCACCCGACGCAGTTTGCGCAGTGACTTCAGTGAAAGACGATCGACGGGGATTCATGGCGCCCTCGATATTCTCGCACCGCGATCGACGGCCGTCCTGGCGGCGGACGATTGCATCATCGCACGTTTGTCCTCCGGTCCGGTCGGCGGCAATGTCATCTACGCCACAGACATCACGTCGCACTTCGTCTACTACTA
>JAYSVL010000372.1:0-4798 GCA_043718595.1 Gemmatimonadaceae bacterium | reverse complement strand
GATCGCCACGAGCGGTGCCGATCGCTGCATTCATGAGGTCACGGACTGCGGCGAGCGCGCGGTCGTACTCACGCTCGGATTTGATTGCGGAAATCATTGGGCCTGCCGCAGTTCGATTCGACGAGCCGAGTCCAGTGTCGTCAAATCGAACCCGACGAGCACGTCGTTGATGCGTTCAATGGCTTCAACAATGTCCGCCAGACGTGGCGCGATGAGCCTGGTCATCAGAATACGAGCATCGCAGACGCCTCAATGCGCTTCCGGAGCCGAGGATGCAGACTGCGGCGCGTCATGATATCCGCGCGGTGACCCAGAATGACGCTGGCACGCTCCTGGACGTCCATGAGGTCAAAGAGTCCAAGGCTGCCTTTCTCGTGATCAAAAAACAGGTCGATGTCGGATTCGTCGGTGGCGTCATCTCGTGCCATTGAACCAAACAGGTACAGATGGTCGACGCCCAGGCCTTTCAACTCGGCTTGGTGTCGGTGCAGCAGGGCGATGACGTCGTCGCGCTTCATGGCGTATGATAACCCGCGTTCGCCGCTGCGTTCAATCAATAAGGATCACGTCACCGAGGTGCGCGCCAGTGAGCAAGGGGCAATACACGACCAATCGTGTTGGCGCGGCGCACGTATCGCAGATCTGCGGTGATCAGCGTGGCGCTGTTCGTCTCCAGCGCCACTGCATGGTACAGGGTGTCGAACAGATGGTGATCGAGGTCTACACTGAGCTGCATCGCTCGCGCGTACGTCGCCACATCGCCTCGCACGGGGATGGCGAGTTGCACCAGATCGGCGAAGTTGTCGATGGCCGTTTCAGGCACCTCGCGCGCAAGCACGGCGGCCATCTCCGCCAGAAAGTGCGGTGGGGCGATCAATTGGTAGCGACGTTCTACGTAGCCGGTGAGTATCTCAGCGGCAGCTGCCGTGTCAGTCTCGCTCACGCGGTCCTTGAAGAACCACTTGAGGGCGACGCTCGCATCCACGACGAGTTTCATGGCCGTCCGCGAGCTCTCGTGGACGCAAGCGCGGATGCGCTCCGGTCCGGCGCCGACTTGCGCCGAGAAAGGATCCGCGCCGCCGCCGCTTCACGACGCCGCTGTTCGTGCAGTTGATCGATGGCATCACGCATCAGCTGCGTGAGCACGGCACTCTTGTTGGTGTCGGCGAAGGCTGCGTTGAAAGCCTCCTTGACGTCGTCGGGCACGCTGAAGTTCATCGTCGCCACAGGATCCTCATTGTTGAAGTATTCAACAAGTTGGAGCGTGCGTGGAACTTCTGTCAACGGGTGCAAGGCCGGATGCGCAAAACGGACAATCGCGCGAGTGCTGGGAGTCATGCGGTGTTGGCGTCGGTGAGTAGAGTGGTCACCTCCAATATTGACCTTGTCGCACCACCAAGGCATCACCAGAATGTCGCCGACGAGATCAATTCATTGCAGGTAGCTGGCAGTGGCCCGCAACGTGCTACCGCCGCCCATCCGGCATCGCGCGCTCGCGCACGTACGCCATCCACGCCGCGTCACCACGAAACGCACGCGTCCAACCCATGCGCGACCACCCCTCGGCGAGCGGATAGTTCGACTGCATAACCTCGGCCTGCACCGCAAACACTCGCGCGTTTATCTCGCTGGCAAGATCAGGAGCCGCGCTGTCACCCGCACGCACAACGCGCGCGCCTACAACGGTGCGCGAGGGACACAACACCCCCTCAAGTAACGGCACAATACTCGTCCCCTCAGATGTACCCGCTGAGCGCGCCAGCGCCGCGCTGATAATCCGCGCGCGTTCCACGGACGCTGTGCTGTCGCTCCATAACACTGCACACAAGCCGCCGCTGCCCGCGAACGTTACACAATCAACAAACGCAGCTGCGTGGTTGCGCAGCTGAACGTGCGCCAACATGCGCAACGCTCGCCATCGCACGTTGTTTTGGTCGAGCGCAACAGCGCGCTCCGCTGCCGGTAGCGCCGCCGCCGCGTTGCCCGACTCAAATGCCGCTACACCCAACGCCGCGTAACTTCCCGCGCGTTCTGGATCGAGCGTAATCGCCACACGCATCGTATCCATTGCTCGGCGAGACCATGGCTTCAGCGAAATGACCGCTGCCGCTGATCCGCGAGCGTTCGTCACCCCACGCACAACGTCTGCATCCATCGCACTTGCGTTTTTGTACTGGATCACCGCCGCTAACACGTGCGCATCAACCAGCCCAGAGTCGAGCGCACGCGCGCGCTGCACCGATCGCGCCGCAATGCGCAGCGCCGCCGACGCGTCAGCAACTGCACTCGGCCCCGTCTGCATATCGACGTACTCTGCGCTGGCCAGCGCGAGGCCGAGGTACGCACGCGCAAACGAGCTGTCCCGCTCGAGCGCGCGTTTGAAATGCAGGAACGCGATCTCCATGTTGTCCTTGCCACCCGCGTGTAACGCCCGCCATCCCTGAAACGCTTCGAGCCAGGTGATCGCGTCGCGCCGGGCGGGCAGCGCCGTCGAATCAACAGACGCAGACGACGCAGTACGTATTGCGCCCGCGTGTTGCAGCACATCGTACACAATGCGGCCACGCTCCACGACAAACTCATCGAGTGGAAATTCAACGGAGTCTTTCCACGCAACGCGTGTCGGTCCTGCCGTATCATGCGTTGTAAGCGTCGACACGAGTCGCACACGCATGGGTGTCAACGTGTCGCGTCCCAACGCGTACGCCGCAGAGAGCGTCAGCGTGTATTCGGGTTCGCTGGCGTGCGGTGCACTCTCCGCAGTTATGACGCCTTGCAGAGAATCGGGCGCGATTGACACATGCGCTCGTCGCCGCACAACGGTGCGCACACCAGGAGTGCGCGCGAGTGCGTCGCCGATCTCCTCGGCCATGCCGTCGGCAAGGAACAGCGACACGCCGGGTACGGAGTCCTCCTGCGCAACCACGCGCACAAGCGTCGATGCGGGCGGTGGTGATTCTCGCACGCAGCCGAGTGCGAGCATCGCACTCGTGATCGCGGCGCACGTCACGCGCGTGCGCGCGACAATTGCCCATGGACTCTGTATCGGCTGCGATCGTGTCTGCATTGTCATGATCCTCGCGCGCTTAAAGGCGAAAAACCATTCGGCGCTTCTTCGACTGCGCATCAAGCCGGTGGAAGCCAAGTCGTTCATACCACGCGACAAGGCCATCGTTCTTCGGATCGACCGCGAGAAATGAACCCGCGGTTGAGGCCACGGCGATGCGTGCAATCTTGATGGCGGAAAATACGAGCACATCTCCAAAGTTCTGCCCTTGCCGGTGCGCGGCAACGCCAAGGCGGCCGAGTAAGTAGCCACCGACCGCGGGATAGGGCGACGTCGACAAGTTGATGAGAGTGATCAATGACGAACTGATGGGAATGGACAGCGGCGACAAGGTGAAAAAACCGAGCAATCGGTCGTGTGGTCTGAGCGCGGATTCGTCGAGTGCCAGCCACACGACGCAGAGCTTGGCCGCGTGTTCAGTCCGTGCCTGTGACTGCAGGTATGAATCAATCTCGGCTGCTCCGGGCCGACGTCCGCAACTGAAGCCCGTCAGATCATCGCGATCACTAAGCTGTCGAAGGACAAACTCACCGGACCGAACAACTGGTTCTGGCATTGAATCTCGCGCTGGGAGCGCTAATCAAGTCCAAACAGTGCTTTCGCTCGTTGCGCAGCGAGGTCAAGAGCGGGGGTACTCTTCGCCGGTGCGCTGAGGACTTTCAGTAGCTGCACCTGCTCGGGTATCGTCAGCTGCCACTCAATTGAGCGTGCTAAGTCGTCGGCCACACGCTCAGCCAGGGCTTCGATCACGTACTGTGACAGAGACTCGCCTTTCGCCTGCGCCGCCTGTTCTGCGTGCCGTTTGAGCATCGTCGGCAGACGCGTTTCCAGTCGGTCATCGGCCGGGAGATCCAAGTAGGCTTGTGCGGCGTCTACGGTCATCTTCATCTCCTATTGGTGTACGGACAATGTACGACGGAGGTGAGTCGTTGGCAACACCTGTCCCGATTCGCAGAATTTTCGGAGATACGTGCACGGCGTGGCGCGGTCTACGTCACCACGCGAAAGCCAACGGCGGCAAAGTGGTGATCGAACGTAAATGCTACGTGAATCTTTTCGCGCTTCATTAGAGTGAAACTGGTCGCGTCGACAGCCGAGAGTCGGTGCAGGTCGCGCCGCTTGAAATACTCCCACGCCTTCTCAAGGTCGTGTGCATCGCACGAGAGCAGTGTCAAATCGTTTGTTGCGTAGACGGAGTCATTCCACGCAATCGCGACATCCCGACTCGCGTTGCGGTCCAGAAATGTGTAGGTCTCGATCACGACGGGCACTGATGTCCGAAGCTTGGCGCCGGAATCGCGCAGCCGATCCCACTGCGCGCGGGCGAGCGTGTGGTACGGGTCACGGGACAGCGCCAGCGCGATCCATGCGCCGCTGTCCACGAACACCTGCTCTCCCTGTCGCATCAGATGTCGTCGTACACGGAGTCGTGATCAATCGACGTACGGCGCGGCTCTCCGTCCCACAGTGCAACCGGGCCGTTCGAATCTGGGCGCAGCACTACCTGGCGTACGGCGTCGCGCACCAAAGCCGCAACGCTCTTGCCTGTTCGTGCTGCCGCGGCATGCAGCGCAGCGAGTTCCTCTTCGCGCAGGTACACTTGAGTTTTGATCATATGTGTCAATATGCTCTCCAAGATGACACATATCAACGCACTCTGCGATGCACAAGCCAATGGGACGGCACTACCTGTGGGCGAAATGGCATTCCGTACTGCCAAATACCATGGTA
>JAYSVL010000371.1:0-1682 GCA_043718595.1 Gemmatimonadaceae bacterium | reverse complement strand
ACGGATATCGTCGTCACCACCGACGCGCGCTTGCATAGTGGTCTTGGCGTCGATCAGGGGTTGCCGACAACCGGCGTACGCAGTGCAGGGGCGACAGTCGGCGTGAGCATGCGCCGCGGGTTGCTTGCGTTTCAACCGTATGTTCGTGCGCAAGCGGGTTCGCTCAAACAGCGCGCGTCGACGTTCGCCGCAGGGCGTCAAGGCTTTACGGGCGTGAATGCTGGGCTCGTTGTGGTCACCAAATTTTGAGGGTGCCGATGCTTCACCCGTACGCGCATTGTGGTCGATGGTCGTTTGTGTCGGTCACGCAAGCCGCGTTGCTGGTGGCGGGCGTCGTCATGATGTCGGCTTGCGGCGACGTCTCACGATTGGTCACGCCGGGCTCGCGCGGCATCGCACCGGCCCGTGTGTCCGTGTCGGCGTCAGTCGCTGCCGGCATCGGTACCCGGCGAGATGATGTGGTGAGTCTCAGGGTTGTCGCGTCGTACGTGCGCAAGGACGCCACACGCGTGCCGATCGGTACCCAAACACTGGCCCTGTCGACTGCCGAATCGCAGGCTGTTCCGATCCCGGTGGATGTCGCCGCCTGTTTAGCCGACCCACTGCGCGAAAGTCTGAGCGGTGCCGAAACATCCTGTCCGGTGGTGCTGAATATTGCGTTGATCATCAACGGCGTGATCGTCGACGAACAGGTGATCGGGCCGCTGCGTCTCACACCTGGTGCGACGACCAACGTCAGTGAGCCAGTAAGCCTGTTCGATATCGCGTCGATTGATTTGTCAGTGGGGAGCGGTCCGCCACTCGCCGCCGGTGCGGCCGTGAGTACCCAGCTTGGCAGTGCGCTATCCCTCGCTGCGAAGGTGCTGGATACGCGTCGCACTGTGGTGCCCAATCGACCAGTCGTCTGGACCAGTGATGCACCAAGCATCGCCACTGTCGCTGCCACCAGCGGTGCGGTTACGACCGTGGGCGTTGGCAGCGCGCGAATCACCGCGACAAGCGGCACGGTGAGCAGCTCCATCGTACTGAGTGTGGCCCGACCGCCGGCCGCATTGACGATTGCCGCCACTGGGAGCAGTGGCAACGGCATGGTGCGCTCGTTGCCTGCGGGTATTGAGTGTCGGGTGAACGGTGGCGCGCTCAGTGGCGTGTGTTCGTTCACGTTTCCAGGCGACGCGGCAGTCACGCTGTCAAGCACACCAGATGTCGGCGCCGTGTTCTCGCAATGGGGCGATGCGTGCGTTGGTGCGAGTGTGGGTGCGAACTGCCTGGTGACGATGAGTCGCGCACAGCAAGTGAACGCCGTGTTCACCGCGTTGCGGCGCGTCACCATTGGAGCGGGCAGTGGAGACGGACGTGGTCGCGTGACGGGTCAGAGTGTGGATTGCCGTGTAACCGGGACTGCAGTTGCTGGCAACTGCACCGTCGAGGTACCTGACGGCACCACCGTGACCTTGAGCGCGGTTCCGGAGCCGTCGGCGAACGGAGGCATCTCGCGGCAGACCTTTGGCGGTTGGACCGGCGAATGTGCGTCGTCGGTAGCGACGACGTGTTCGTTCGTTGCTACTGGGGCCAAAACACTTGCCGCAAACTTCTTTGACGAACGCACGCTGACCGTCGCGCTCTCCGGCAATGGTGGTGGACGTGTCGCAAGCCCTTCCGGAATTGACTGCGTGCTCGCG
>JAYSVL010000038.1:0-8341 GCA_043718595.1 Gemmatimonadaceae bacterium | reverse complement strand
TATCCGCGAAATCCCTGTTATCGTGGCGAAGCCCCAGAGCAGTTCTACCGTTTCTATCCGCCTGTTTCCGCCGTTGCCGGTCCGCGTTCAGTATGGAGTTGCACACCAAGCGGTGAGATCTGGCGTGGACACGGAGTCGGTGTGCATGTTGTGCAGATGACTAAGCACCTTATCGCCCGATACACCGTCCGCGCCGCCCGTGCTGGCGCGATCGCATTCGCAGTGGCACAAGTCGCCAGCGCGCCCGCCCTCGCACAAGGGAACGTGACCACGGTAAGCGCACCGCGCGCCGAGTCCCACAGACCAGCCGTTGACGCGTGGCGTCGCGCGCACGAGCGCGAGATTCTCGACGAAGCATTTGCCTTGTTGTCACTGCCCAACGTGGCGAGCGACTCCGTGGGCATTCGCCGCAATATTGACGCGCTCACCGCAGCATTTGCCAAACGCGGCGTTACGTTGCGATCGCTCGCCTCGCCATCCGGCGGCAATCCTGCACTCTTTGGTGAACTGAACGCACCGGGCGCCGCGCGGACATTCATTTTCTACGCGCACTACGACGGACAGCCAGTCGCCGGCGGTGGTTGGGACGGCGCACCGTTTGTGCCTGAGCTGCGGCGCTACGCCAACAGTGTCGCCGGTGACGCCGTTGCGCTTCCCGCGCGCGGTGACACGATCGACCCCGAGCTGCGCATCCGCGCCCGTTCGGCCAGCGATGACAAAGGTCCGATCATCGCCATGCTGGCCGCACTCGACGCCATGCAGGCGAACAACATCGCGCGCTCGGTCAACATCAAATTCTATCTCGACGGCGAAGAAGAAGCGGGCGACAACCATCTCGGCGACCTGCTGCGCGCACACAAGAATACGTTGCGCGCCGATGCATGGTTGTTCTTCGACGGACCAATGCATGTGAGTGGTGCGCCACAAGTCGTGCTTGGCGTGCGCGGCGTGATGGGTGCCGATGTCACGTTTTACGGCGCGAACCGCGCGTTGCACAGCGGCCACTACGGCAACTGGGCACCGAATCCGGCAGTCGCCATGGCACAGTTCGTCGCGTCGATTCGCGACGCCGATGGACGTGTGCGTATTGCCAATTTCTATCAGGACGTGCCGCTCATTTCGGCGACTGATCGCGCGTCGGCGCGGGCGCTCTCGCGAACGGATGACTCGGTGCGTCGCTCACTCGGCCTATCCCGTACCGAAGCCAGTAACGCGGCGCTCGGCGAGCGCATCATGATGCCCGCGCTCAACATTCGCGGCATGCGCGCCGGTAACGTCGGCAGCGGCGCGGCAAACGCCATTCCTACCTCGGCCAGCGTCTCGATCGATTTTCGCCTGGTGCCCAATCAGCAGCCAGCGCGCATTCGGCAGTTGCTCACTGCACATCTCGCGTTGCTGGGCTACACCGTGGTGTCCGACCCCGATGCGGCGGCTCGCAGCAGTGACCGTTCACGCGTTGCGTATGTGACGTGGGACAGCGGCTACACGAGCGTGCGCGTACCGGCGAGCACGCCCGCCGTTGGTGCGGTGCGTCGCATCATGGCGCAGAGTTATGGTCGCGAGCCGTTCGTCTTGCCAATACTCGGCGGCTCACTGCCGCTGTTTCATTTTGTCGATGCGCTCGGTGCGACCGTGATCACCGTGCCGACTGTTAACGCGGATAACAGTCAGCATGCGCCGAACGAGAATCTGCGAATTAAGAACTTGTGGGACGCCATCGTCCTGATGACCGATCTCATGGCAGGTCTTGGGCGCGAATGGCCAGCGCCGCTGCGTCCATTGCCATGACCCTAGGGGCCATTGTATAGCATGTGAGCAAAAATACCGCTATTGTGCTCACTATGTATACACGGCGACTCCCTATCCCCACCCACACGTTCTTCCTCTTCGGGCCGCGTGGCACCGGCAAAAGCACGTGGCTCAGGCAGCGACTCCCCGACGCGCACTGGTTCGACCTGCTGCGCGTGTCCGAAGTGCTCGAACTCACCCGCCGCCCTGAGCTGTTCCGCGCTCGTGTTGAAGCACTGCCGAAAGGCTCGTGGATTGTCGTGGACGAAGTGCAGCGACTCCCCGCGCTGCTTGACGAGGTGCATGCGCTCATCGCCGAAACCGGCAATCGCTATCATTTTGCCATGAGCGGATCAAGCGCGCGAAAGCTGAGACGGCTCGACACTAACCTGCTCGCCGGTCGCGCGATTACTCGTCAGTTTTTTCCGCTCACCGGCGCCGAGCTGGACTTCGAAGTGGGTGTTGATGATCTCCTCGCGACCGGCTGTCTGCCAAAGATTCGGAGCGAGCCAACGCTCGCAGTGGACCTGCTTGACGCGTATGTCGGCACGTACCTGCGCGAAGAAATTCAGCAGGAAGCATTGACGCGCGACGTTAGTGCGTTCATTCGTTTTCTTGAGATCGCCGCACTGACGCACGGACAAGTCGTCAACGTGTCAGGTGTCGCCCGAGACGCTGGCGTTGCCCGTCCAACCGTTGCGCGCTACTACGATGTGCTGGTCGACACACTGATTGGCTATTGGCTGCCAGCGTGGCGTCCGCGTGCGCGCATTCGCGAGACACAGCACCCGAAGTTCTATCTCTTCGACAGCGGCGTCGCACGAGCGCTGGCGGGTCGCACACGCGAGCCGCTCGAGAACGCAGAACGTGGTCCACTCCTCGAAGGGCTCGTGCTGCACGAATTGCGTGCGGCGATCAACGAGCAGAACCTCGGCGGTGCGTTGTCATACTGGCGCACAACGTCCGGATCGGAGGTGGACTTCGTCTGGGAACGTGGTAAACGACGCATCGGCATCGAAGTGAAATCCGCCCGCACGTGGCGTCGTGATGACGGAGCAGCACTGGCCGCGCTTAAGGCGGAGGGTGCAGTCGATGAAGCGTTTGGCGTTTACACGGGCAAGGATCGACTCAAGGACCGCGACGTACTCGTGTTGCCCATCTTCGAATTCATGCGCGAGCTGGCTGAAGGGCGCGTGCTGCGTTAGCGCCTTGTTTGAAAGCCGACGCTAACGGCTCCGGGCGTAGATAGTCACACCAGCGCCCAATCGCTCGTCCATCGACCAAAGGCGGTTGCCCTTACGGACACGCAATCGTCATCCCTTTGCTCGCGAACCGGCGACGATCCACCGACACACTCCGCTGGCGCACCCTTCGCACTGATTCATGACTGCTGGTGGCCACGCAAACGGCGTCATTGCTTCGCCGTCTGACACCGCGCAGCACTCACAAGCTGCGGCCGGTGTAGCGCGCGCGTCAGCCGCCCGCGCCTCCCAGCGAAATCGCCGCGTCACCCACCGCACCGACACCGATCTGGAGAATGCACCGCGGCGAACGCGGTTCATGGAACTCGATCGCCTGCGCGTTGGCGTGGCGGCGTTGTGCGTTGCCGTCGCTTCCGGTTCGTGGAGCATGTACGGCGTGTGGAACGCGCACGCTCGTGAGGCGCGCGATGGCGCGGCCGACGCGATGGCCTTCGTCGATGCGCGATTGAACGAAGTGGACAGCGAAATGACGAGCCTCGCCTCGCATCCACTGCTCGGCACTCCATGGGAGCATTGTGATGCATCGCTGGCGACGCTGCTCGCGCGTGAGAGTTTGGCCTCGAATCTGGTGCAGCGGTTCGTGCTGTCGGTCGACGGCGAGGACGTTGCCTGTCAACCTGATGGTGCTGGCGCAGCGCTGTATCTGCCAATGGACCCGACCGATCGCCTCTCCATCACATCCACCGGTGAAATCACCGTCCGTCTCACCGCGGCCCGACGGCTCAGCGCGACTCGCGTGATGGCTGCAGTGCTTGACTCGCGCGCATTCGAGCCCCGTGCCTCTGAGCAAAGCACCTGGAGCAGCAGCCGATCCGCGCGCATCTCCCTGCTCTCCGCTGACGGTCGCCGACTCGCGACGCTCGGTCAACAGGACGCCCGGGGTGCGCTGGTGGCGCGGCTTCGCGCGGTGACTAAATCGCCCATGCGCGACGTCATAGTGGCAGCAGAAATCGAAGCATCGTCGTTGCGTCGCATGGCATGGCAACGTGTTCCGACAGCAATTGCGGCCGCATTGCTGCTGCTGGCGGGCGTTGCGGGCTGGCGCTGGCGTCGGGTTTTGCTGCGATCACGATTGTACCATCGTATCGAACGCGGGCTCGTCCGTCGCGAGTTCGTGCCGTTTGTTCAGCCGATTGTCGACCTCAGCACGGGCAAGTGTGCGGGCGCGGAGGTGTTGATGCGATGGAATCATCCGCATCGAGGCACCCTGCCGCCGAGCGAGTTCATTGAGGAAGCCGAACGCACCGGGTTGATCGTCGGCATGTCTGATCTCGTCATGGGGCGTGCCGCGCGCCAGCTCTCAGCAATCGCAAAGCAGCGCCCGGAATTGTACTTCTCGTTCAATATCACGCCGCAACAGCTCGCGCTGCAGCAACTGCCCGATCGACTTGAAACACTCTTCCAAGCGGACACGCTACCGCGGGACCGCATACTGCTCGAGCTCACCGAACGCGATGCAGTGGACGCTGGAGCAGCTCGGCGTCTGCAAGCATTGCAGGACAGTGGGTGGAGAGTGGCGATCGACGACTTCGGCACTGGGCACAGCAGTCTCTCGTCGTTGGAGCGATTGCAGATTGACAGACTGAAAATTGACCGAGCGTTTGTCAGCACCATCGGAGAAGAGACCGCCAGCCGCCCCGTGCTGGATGCGATTATTCATCTCGCCGATCAACTGCAAGTGGCGATGATTGCCGAAGGTGTGGAGACGGAGGCGCAATGGGAGTATCTCGCGTCGCGCGGTGTGCAATGCGCACAGGGCTTTCTGATCGCGCGCCCGATGTCGATTGATGCGTTCGGTGAGTGGCTGGAGAGTGTGGACGGGCCCGCCCAGCTCGAGGCACCTGAGGGCAATGCCGCCGCGACGAAGGTACGCCCACCGCGTCGAGCAACAGCGCAGCCGCAGGATGCATTTGCACAGCAACTGTGGAATTCCATGCGCACGCCGGGTGGCCTCGATATCCGCGACCGGATCTTCCACCTTCGCACGTACACGGAATGTTTCGTTGGTCACGAGGCCGTGGACTGGCTGGCGCTGCACTACCGAGTGTCGCGTGCTGACGCCGTGCGACTGGGACAGCGACTGGTCGCATTGGGATTGATGAGTCACGTCGTCACCGAACATGACTTTGAGGATGCCGAGTTGTACTACCGCCTCGCGTCACCGGCGGTGGCGAATCTGGCGGCAGGGCCAGCGGCCGCTGATTTGCGCGAGGCGTTTCGTGACGCCGCTGGTGTGCGACTCCGCGATCACGTGCGCGGCATGATTCGCCACCGCGACTGCATGACGGGCACTGCGGTGGTCGACTGGTTTGTCTCGACGTATGACGTGCAGCGATCAACTGCAGTGCAGTGGGCAGTCACGTTGATGCGTCAGGGCGCACTGCGTCATGTGTTCGACGACCGCCCCTTCGGCGATGATCGGCGCCTGTATCGTCCGGGCTAACCGCTGCGACATCACTCGCGACATGGACTTCGCGCGCGGTTTGACCGCAAAGCTGTACTGCAACAAATAGTGGCGAGACTATCGCCGGGAGCCAGTGATTGAACGCGGCGCTCGCGCAATGCTAAACGTCGGGATGACAAGCCACACCGCGCGATGCGCAATCACATCATCAAAGCCGCGTACGACACTCAATTCCGGAAGCAGAATGAATGACCGCCGTCGCAACTGCATACCAATAAATGCGCCTGCCGTGGCACTCTCGCGAACCACGTTGCCTTGCAGCCGCGTCACCGACAGATAACGCCCGCCGCCATAGATCGCCTGTCGACGCCAATCATCGGTTGAAGCCAGCACACTCACGCCGCCCATCGCCTGGCGACCGCCTTTGACGATGCCACCTTCCACCTGCGCCGAAAGCGCGGCACCCTTGGAGGAGCCGAGCAGGCGTTGCTTGTAGGAGACCACCGCGCCACTCAGACTGGTGATGCGGAGCCCCGCGTCGCTACGATCAGAAATGCCAATCCGCGTTTCCGCATCCAGCGCGATGACTGGTGTTTCAATCGGTCCGTCCGCCGAGCGATCCCCGAAGGCCGGTGCAACGCTGAACGTCGTACGTTGCTCGTCGCGCGGGATTGTGGCTGCAGTCGACGCCATCGCGTAGGGCAAACAGCTCTGCGCAACGACAAACGACAGCAGGGCAATTGCAGCGCTACAACGGCGAACACGCGTTGTCTGCGTCATTGCCATTCTACTGAATGCGAAGGCCAAAGGCAGCCGCGTAGTACCGGAGCGGCGTGCCGCTGAATTGCGTCAGCCAGTTCCCGCTCACACCGGCGGTGACCGCGAAGTGTGATGTACCAACCGCCGCGCTCGCACGCGCCTGTCCTCCCGCGCCCGCGCGGCCGTTTACCGTGTACGCTGCCGGCCCGAGAAACGCCCGCACACTGCTGCCGCCACGCCGATACTCGTAGCCCGTGAGCAACACGAGATGCCTGATCGTTGGCGCGTGCGGTATGCAGCCATACGGCGGGTTGGCTGGTAGCCGCACATAACAGCTCTGGCCCACGTCTCCGCGAACGCCAGCCGCGACGGCGCCCATGAGTCCGGAACGCGCCGGTCGCCGGAAGCCCACAAGTACCTCAGTCGCGGCACCCCAGTCGTTGGTGTACGAATCGCGTCCACCACGCACGGCACTCGGGCCAACCGTGAAATCCACCGACACACGGTGCGGCGTCGCAGCGGCTGCGGGTTGCACAGGCGATTGTGCCGAAGTGCGCGTCGGTCCGAGCGTACAACCGACACTCACTGCAATCGCGAGTGAGCGCCAACGCATGGACCAGCCGCCCAATAATCGACTGGCCGAACGCCGCGAGCGCGATGTCGTGATTGTACCGCAGGATATCGTCATCACTGCGGTACACGCGCATCAACGCGAAGTGCCAGTGCACTGACACGTATTACCCGATGAGACGCGCTCTCATGCTGTCAGCGTTGCGCAAGCATCCTCGTCAGCGCAGCCTCAATGACCGCCGGTGATGTGCGCTTGGGCGTGTTGTTCTTTCCTTCCCAGCCAGCTGTCGGGTAGTCGATGCTCATGACTTTGCCCGTCGCATCGATCTTCACCAGCGCTTCCGCCACACCGTGCGATCCGCCTTCACCCTGCTCGGCGGCAAGCACAAGAATCCACGGTGCACCCGCATCCCATTGTTTCGTCAGACTGTAGTGACCACCACTCGACTTGACGAGCACCAGCTGCCTGGTGACGCGCTTCCCGTTCACGATTGCTTCCGCGCGTCCGGTGAGGGTGAGCAGATCGGTTTCGCTGTGATGCTCCCCTTCGACCAGAAACACCGCGCCCGCAGGCGCTGACGCCGGATTCGTCACTGGCTTGACAATGATATGTGGCGGACCGAATGCGTTCGTGAACACGAACGACGCAGCGGCGACGAATTGTGTCGCTGGGTGAAACAGAGTGCGCAGCATGTTGATCTCCGATCAAGGTGTACGGTGACTTCCCAGATCTGATGCCGCTCGCCCGCTCACCGTTTAGTCGTCGCGCAATCCTCTTCTCACCGTCGGCTATTTGACGTCGTGAACAGTAATCGCACCCTTAAACGAACGTGCGACGATGCGTCCTTCCAACGCCGAACCTTTACGGCTCGGTTGCGTGACGACACCGGAGCGTGAGCTGAGATCAAGCAGCGGCGTGTGCTTGCCGTTGAGCGTGATGGCGATCGCACCCGAGTGCGATTGCAACTCGACTATCGCTCCGCGCAACGCTGGCACAGCGAACGCGATGTCGCCGCCGATCGTCTCGACACGACACTCAGGCGCCGTGCCGGTGATCGTGACCTTCCCACTGACCGTGGCGATTGATGCAGTGCCCGTGACATCGCGCAGCAGCAGCGCGGCCTTGCCGCCACGCACGCGAAGGTCACCACTGGTTGAGTTGATGTGCACAGTTGCATCGATCGATTCGACGGACGTCACACCGGTGGCGTGTGTGACCGCGATACGTCCACCGACCGCATACAACTCAAGCTCCCCCGCCGTTCCGTCGGTTTCGATGACACCGTTCGTCACCTTTACCCACACATGCGCCTTGCGCGGCACCGTCACCAGCCAATCCGCCTCGGGAAGTTTGGTATCACCGGTTCGAATGTTCTCGACGCCGAGCTTCACGTGACTTCGGTCGCCGCCGCCAAACATTGAGGCTTCACGGCCGATTGTGCCACGGACCGTGATCGAGTCGCGATCCCACACCACAATGCGCACACGGCCAGCGGGAACGTAGATGCGCATACTCACCGTTGGCGTTGCGGCGAATCCACGCAGCGTTGGCAATCCG
>JAYSVL010000370.1:0-4799 GCA_043718595.1 Gemmatimonadaceae bacterium | reverse complement strand
GTACGGCGGTGACACGATCCGTTACGTGCAGTTTGGCTCAGCGGCGGCAGCGATCGGGGCACAGGCCGCAGCGCTGTCCGCGTTTCGCCCACGAGACGACGCAGACGATGTCTACGGCACGGTGGGCGACAAGCGCCCGGTGATTGGCGGACTGCTTGGCGCGCACAAGGGCGTCGTGCCACTCGATACGGCGCTCGACGAAACGCTGGCGGCGATTGGGCGCCGGGTTGTGGCCCCCCTGGCGAACGCAATACGCCTGCACACCGTACATGGTGCACCAATCGAACGGATTATTGTGATCGCGTGTGGTGTGTTGTCGTACGTGCCGCTGCATGCAGCACCGTTTTTTCGCGATGGCGTCACAGCGTGCCTGCTCGATGACGTCGACGTGGTGTACGCGCCGTCTGCACGCGTGTTTGCAACGGGGCACGCAAGACGCACAACAGCGAGACGCACAACAGCGAGCCGCACGACAGCGAGTCGTATGACGGCGAGTCGCATGACGGCGAGTCCCACGATGGCGCGAGGCTCTCCGCGACCAACTTCACTCGTTGTTATTGCCGATCCCCGACCCGACACACACGGATTGCCGCTCGGCGCTCTTGAAGCAACGCTGGTGCGCTCGGGATTGGGTGCGGCGCATACCACGGTGCTGGGTCGAGACGCGACGCCACTGACGGCGCAGGAGGCATTTCGTGGTGCGACGCACGTGCACTTGGCGACACACGGCGTCTTTCATCCGGATGCACCGCTTACGTCGTCCATTGAACTGGCGCAGGACGACGAACTCACGCTTGATGCGATGACAACCGCGCAACTGTTCAGCGGTGTGCAACTGGTCACCTTCTCGGCGTGTGAAACGGCACTCAGTGATGCGCGGTTCCTGCCCGATGAAGGTCTCGGGCTTCCGTCGGCGGCGATTCGCGCTGGTGCGGCGTGTGTAATTGGTGCGTTGTGGTCGGTACGTGAAGTGCCAACGGTGCTGTTGATGGAACGTGTGTATTTGGCGTTGGCCGACACCACGGTGACGCCGAGCCGCGCGTTGCGTATGGCGCAGCGATGGCTGCGGGACGTGACGGTGGCGGAGCTGCTGCCAACGGTGCGTGAACACGAGCGGCGAGCGGAAGGACCTGGCGGGGAGATGCTGCGTCAGCTCATCCAACGACTTCGTGCGCTGCCGGCAGACATGCAGCCGTTCGCGCATCCACAGCACTGGGCGGCATGGATCGCGACAGGATCGTAGCCGGCGCGGTGAGGTACTGATCGATGACGCGCATCAAAAAAGCAACAACAACAGCATTGACGCAGAGGTAAGCGGAGGTTCGCAGGGTTACGCAGGGTACAGCTTTTTGAGGGTTTTCCTCGGCGTGACTCGGCGGACTTCGGCATACCTCTGCGTCAATGTTGTTGCGGTTTTGAAAGAATGCACAAATCTCGCGTGCTAGTGGCCGAGTGGTGATCGTTTTGCGTAGACTTCATGGTCTTTCCATGGGAGGCACAAACGGTGGGTCGAAAAATCGGTGCGTGGGCGCTGCTGGTCCTCGCCACATTCATGTTACTCGGCTTTCT
Source organism: Gemmatimonadaceae bacterium (assembly GCA_043718595.1). Taxonomy (GTDB): domain Bacteria; phylum Gemmatimonadota; class Gemmatimonadetes; order Gemmatimonadales; family Gemmatimonadaceae; genus Gemmatimonas. The sequence goes on along the minus strand of JAYSVL010000370.1, from coordinate 3,230 downwards.
GCGTTCGGGTGCTGGATTGGCTTCGCCCACGGCTCTATTTGCGCTACTTGTCACCGTCGCATTGCCCGCCGCCGGTGGTATTGCGCTGCTTCGCGGCAGGTTAGGCGGAAACGCGAAAGGTCGTATGGAACAGCTACGCCGTCAGACGATTGAATCGGAGATTCTGCGTTTGGCAATGCAGCACAAGGGCCGACTCACCGTGGTTGAGGTGACAAGTGTACTCGCGCTGTCCGAAGGCGAAGCGAAGCAGGCACTCGACGAGCTGGAGCGACGAGAGGTTGCTGAACTCGATTTTACCGAGGACGGTGTGCTCTTCTACACCTTCCACGACGCGAAGTACTTCAAGGGTGAGCAGGCGAACACACCAATACGGCTGACCGATGGCTGAGCACAACCTCGTGCACGCGCCCAAGATGTCCCTTGAAGCACGACTGCCATGCCCGGTGTGTCTTGGTGTGCAGATGGAGAAGGTGTCCCTCAATCGCGGGAGCGCACATCTGGTGCTCGATCACTGTGCGCGGTGCGGTGGGGTGTGGTTTGAACAAGGGGAAGCGCAGCAACTCGCGCAACACTCGCCTGACGAATTGTGGAAATACATCCCGCCGCGTGCATCGGCACCGCGTCCGCCGTGTCACGGCTGTCATGCACCACTTGATCGAGACGCAGATACGTGTGAGGCGTGTGGCACGAAGAACGAGATCGCGTGTCCGATGTGCGACAGGCGTATGGACCGTCGACAGCATGCTGCACTGACACTCGATGTCTGCACGCAGTGTCGTGGCGTGTGGTTTGATCATGCGGAGCTCAAGAGTGTGTGGTCACTCGCGGTATCGAACGTGATGGCGAAACGCCCCGGCCGCGGAACGCAGGCGGCGGCTGTTGCTGGTGATGTGCTGCTCGAATCGTTGTTCTGGGCACCTGGGCTCGTCTTCCACGCTGGGGCGGCGGCGGCGCACGGGGCCGGTCAGGTTGTCGGCGCTCTTGGGCATGTGTCGGCCGCCGGCGCCGCGGACGCGGCGATGGGTGCAGCCGAGGTGGTGGGCAGTGCGGCGGAGAGTGTGTTTGCTGCGATCATGGACATCATCGCCTCCATTTTCGACTAATCCGCGAGTCCGTGGTTTCATCGCGGGCCCGCCCTGTTACACGACGTGCCTGTTGTTGCGTGAATTGCTTCAGGTTCGACCGGGGCGACCGATGCTCCAAGAGTGCGCCCGTAGTGGATTGACCGTCTCCCCGACTGACCCCAAGAATGGCTGGCTTTTTCTCTACGCTGTTTGGTGCCGCCCCAGCAAAGGCGAGCGAAACCAAAGTATCAAACGCGCCGAGACGCTCGGACGAGATCCTCCAGGCGTACGAATCCGCCATTGAGGACACGGCCGGTAGTGGACTCGTCTGGCTGTCGCGGGACGCGTCGTATTGGAAGGACCGCACTGCCACCGTGCTGACGCGGCTGCGCGATGAATGGTCGCACGAGCCTGAAGCGGCGAAGTGGCCCGATATGTCCGAATTGCTCACCGCACTCTTGGCGGCACCGGAAGAAGTGATTCGGCAGTTGCCCGCGGCGGCGCGTGATGCGATGACGCTCTGTGAACGCGAAGATCTTCCGCGCGCACAACTGGTCAACCGACTGAGTCAGGATCCGTCGCTGGTGCAGGGACTACTTCGTCAGGCGAACAGTGCGTCGTACGGTGCCGGTCTCGCGCCAATTCTGCGGGTGGACGCGGCGATCGATCGCATTGGCATGGCGGGCACACGAGCGGTCGTGGTGGCGGCGTCGGTGGACGGATTGCTGAGCAAACCGGGCGGCGCGTATGACACGATGCTCGCGAGTGCGTGGCACCACATGGTGAACACGGGACCAATGGCGCGGGCGATTGCGCCGGCATTCAATGCGGATGGCGAAGAAGCGTTCGCGATTGCGCTGCTGCACAATGTTGGACAGCTGATCATTTTCGACCGCATTTCGACGTTGCGGTCGGCCAATCGTCGCGCGGTGTCGTTGCCCGATGGCTGGCTCGACGTGCTGATCACCGAGCTCCACGAATCACTTGGCGCCGTGGCGGCGCATCGCTGGGGGCTGGGCATTGATGCGGCGGACGCAATCGGCACGCATCATCGTCGCGACACGCCGGCTGATCGTCATCCGCTCGCGGAGACGTTGTTCGTCGCCGATCGACTGGCCGGTGCGTCAAGTCGGGGTGAGCCGCTCGACTTGTTTGGTTTGTGGGGCGAGGGTGAGTTGACTGGCGATCAAATGCATGTGCGGGGGATACTTGAGCGCACCAAACTGGCAGCGTAAGGAACGCGGTCACTCGGTGGTGCGGAAGCGGGATCACGCGGGGGCGCGAAGCCGCGGAGAACTGCGAGGGGCGGAGAACTGGCAGACGCGGCGCACGGCGGATCCACCGTCACAAAAGCGGCAGTGTGCGAGAGTTGACACAAATGGGGCGTCTTCTGCGAATTGTATGAACGGAGTTAGTTCTCAATTGCAGGAGACTCGATGACGCCACGCGTGCCTTTCATAGCTGCAGTCACGAACGCCGAGCACGCGTCAGCACAGGAGGCTGCTCGTGCCACGGCCGACGCCAAGACCTCGATTGCGGATGCACAAACCGCTGCGGCCGACGCGAGGACCGCAAGAGCGGACGCGCAAACAGCAGCAGCCGACGCAAAAACGGCGGCGCAAGACGCAGCGGCGCAGGCTCAAGGAGCTGCTCGTCCACCAGGCACGATCGTCATCAACCGAAATGACGGCGAGCCAATCTCGTTCCGTGTGGACGGCACCGGCATTCACGTGACGCAAGGGGAGACCAACACCACGATACCACTGCGCGATATCGTGCCGCGTGGCGCGGTGCAGATGACGTACGCGATCTGCGCCATGCTGGTGGCGGTGGCGTTTGTGGGGCCCCTGCTGCGATTCTTTTTGCGGCGTCACGAACGGCGTGCGATCTCGGCGACGGTGTCTGCGGCGGTGCAGGCCAGACTCGACGCGATGGAGTGCAACATTGATACCGTGGCCGTGGAGCTTGAGCGCGTGAGCGAGGGGCAACGGTTCACGTCCAAACTATTGGAGCAGCGGTCGGCGGAAGCGGTACCGCGGGTGTAGCCGTGAGCTGGCGGCGTGCTTTCTAGCGTCAATACTCTTCAGTTAAAGACGATCTGTGGGGAGTATTCGACAAATCGGGACGGTTGTCGGCTGCGCGGGCGGAGCGGGAAGTTGCTCATTT
>JAYSVL010000369.1:0-1686 GCA_043718595.1 Gemmatimonadaceae bacterium | reverse complement strand
GTGGGCAGTATCGATTGCCGCGACCGGAAGCCACGATGCTCGTTCGGGTCATCCGACTCGGCTTTCGGCCAACGACGGAACGTTTGCCTCTCCTGCGTGCCGCCGTGATGACGATCGACGTGTCACTGGCGACGGTGCCGCGCACACTTGAAGCGATGGAAGTCACCGCAGCCCGCGGGTGTCCAGCGCGCGCCGACAAGGCCGAAGCGTACGCGTTGCTCGATCAGGCACGTGCGGGTTTGCTCGCCACGATCGTCGCACGCGAACGGCAGCCAGCAATGCTGCACGTCATCCGTTTTGAACGCTACCTCGACCTCGATGGTCTGGACGTCGAACGACAAATCGTCCGCATTGATTCGTCAGTGAATGCGACCACGTCGTTCAACGCGGTGCAGAACGCCGTCAATTTTGTCGATCGTGGTTTTCGCTCCGGCGCACCCGGGCAGTACACGTACTACGGCCCAGATGCCGACGTGCTGCTCGACGAGAAATTTCAGCGCGGCTACTGTTTTAGCCTGGCCGTCGCGGACACCACGCGTCGTGCGCAAGTCGGCCTGCGTTTCAGCACGGCGAGTCATCGCGACGGTCGCGTCGACATTGATGGCACGTTGTGGATCGACACCGCAGCGCGCGCCTTGCACGATATTGAGTTTCGGTACGTGGGGATTGAAGCGTTGGCCGAAGCGTTCAACGCTGGCGGCCGCGTTGGCTTTCGCACGCTGCCGAGCGGTGTGCCATTTATAGACCAGTGGTCGATGCGACTTGTTGGTGCGCCCGACACGCTGGTGAGCAACACTGGTGGCTCGTCGCAGGTGTACGCGATCCGCGAAATTGGTGGCGAACTGGCGCGCGCCACGTGGCCTGACGGACAAACGTGGACCGGACCACAAAGCACCGTGCTCGTCACTGCGGTTGATCGGGACGGCAATCCAGCGAGTGGCACGACGCTCAGCCTCGTTGGCTCCGACTATCGCGTCACCGCGGACCAAACAGGTCGCGCGAAGTTCGAGTCGATCGTGCCTGGGCCGTACACCGTGGCGATCGATGACCCGCGCTTCGCCGCGATCGCGTTGCAGATACCGGCCGGCCGATCGTTCGTCGCCGGACGCGCGTCGACGATGCTGTTGCGCGTTACGGTGCCGAGTGCCGAGCAGTACATGGGCGCGCTGTGCGACCGTGATGTGCCACGCGCAGACGATGCATGGCTGCTGGCGCGTATCGTGAACAGCGACGGACGTCCGGCAGTGGGTGCCAAGTGGCGCATGAGCGAAGCGGACGGATCACGGTGGCGTGTTGTTGCCGATAACGGCATCGCCGGCGGGGACGGCCTCGTGCGCCTGTGTCGCGGACTCGCACGCAACACGTCGGTGGAACTGGCCGCATGGCGCGATCCCAAAGACGCGGTTCGTGTCCAGCGCATCATCGACGGCGGACTCACGGTCATGCGTGTCGCGCTGCCAGCGTTGGCTCCTGTTGCAGTGCGCGCGCCCACGCGAGCACCAGACCGTGCGTCCACGGCGGAAGCAACGATCACTGTTTCCGGCACGGTGAAGGACTCGCTCAGTGGAGCGCTCATTCCCGATGCGCGAGTCACGTTTGTCGGCACACCCTTTGAGGGTGCGACCGACTCGTCGGGCACCTTTGTTGTTGGTGGCATTCGACGCGGCGATTACTCGGTCGACGTCA
>JAYSVL010000368.1:0-15958 GCA_043718595.1 Gemmatimonadaceae bacterium | reverse complement strand
CACCAGGTTGACCGCCGGGACGTCCATGTCGAGCGTGGACGTGCCCTCTTTTGCGCTCGCGTACACCACCGGGGCATTGAGTTGCTCCTCCGTGGCCTCGAGCTCAATGAAGAGGGACAACACTTCATCGTGCACGCGAAGCGGATCGGCACCCGGCCGGTCAATCTTGTTGATGACGATGATTGGCGTGCGCCCCAGCGCAAGCGCCTTGCGCAGTACAAAGCGTGTCTGCGGCATGGGACCGTCGAAGGCATCGACGACCAGCAGCACACCATCGACCATGCGCAGGATGCGTTCGACTTCGCCGCCAAAATCCGCGTGCCCCGGCGTATCGACGATGTTGATCTTCGTCTCGCCCCAGCGAATCGATGCGTTTTTGGCGAGGATGGTGATACCGCGCTCTTTCTCGAGCGGGTTCGAGTCCATGACGCGTTCTTCGACAACTTGATTGTCGCGAAACGCGCCTGCCTGACGTAACATTTTGTCGACCAGCGTGGTCTTGCCGTGGTCGACGTGCGCGATGATAGCGATGTTCCGAATGTGCATAGCCTTTAAAGCTAGCAGGCCTCAGGACCCACATACAATGGCAGAGTGGCTCGCGCCCTCGGGTCGGTCGGCCAACTGCCGTGTCTCGCGGTTCCCCTGGTGTAACGGGTGCTTGCATGCGCATGTACCGCTCAATACCGTCCAGCATACCCGTATCAGGAGACTCCGATGCACGAGCAGCAAAAGCAGGAGGCGACTGGTTATCCAACCGGCCGGGGTTATGGAAACGACTACATGCGCGGTGGTGAGGTGTTCGGCGGCTACGGCTACAGCGAACGCCCGGAGTACGAAACTCGCCGTGGCGAGATGCCGAATCAGCCTGCGGCTAGCGAGGACGAATCAGCCGAACCGCCATCACCATAGCGGCGATCAAACTCTCCGCGCTGGCCACACCGCGTCCTGCGATGTCCAGCGCGGTGCCATGATCTGGTGACGTGCGCGGGAACGGGAGACCGAGCGTCACGTTCACCGCGGAACCGAACGACGCGACCTTAATCGCGGTCATCCCCACGTCGTGATACGGCGCGATGACGGCGTCGAATTCGCCGCGCATCGCCCGAACGAATACGGTGTCGGCGGGGAATGGACCGGCGATGCCGACCTCGCGCGCCGCTGGCGCCAGAATGCGGTCGTCTTCATCGCCGAATCGACCGCTGTCTCCGGCGTGCGGGTTCATGGCGCACAGCGCGATCCGCGGATGATCAATACCAAACCCAGCGCGAAGTCCGTCGCGCGTGGTCAGCGCGGCGCGCACAATCGCCTCGTGTGTGACGGCGGCGGGCACGTCGCGTAACGCGATGTGGGTGGTGGCCAGTACAACGCGCAGTCGATCAGACGCCAGCATCATGGTCGTCGGCACGCCGGCAATCGCCGCCAACATTTCCGTGTGGCCAGGATAGTCAAATCCGCCGGCGTGCAGCGCCGCCTTGTCGAGTGGCGCCGTGACGATGGCCGATACCTCGTGGGCAAGCGCCATCCGCGCGGCGCGCTCGACGGCGAGTCCGGCCAACCGGCCAGCCCGCGCGACGTCCGCGGCGACATGTGCTGGCACCCATGACCCGATCGCTTCGTCTACACTAACCTCTGTGCCCGTCGGCCCGACAACACACCACGTGGCGGGTAGCGCACGCACGCGCGCGTCGGCCAACGCGCGCGCGACAATCTCCGGGCCGATTCCGCGCGGATCGCCGAGCGTGACGGCCAGACGGTGCATTGCTCAGGGCTGAATTGCGACGGATTTCTTCGCGGGATCGAAGCGGATCGACACATAGTTCTGCTTTTTCAGCGTGTCGATGAGGCGACGCATGCTGTGCTCCTCCGAGAGCTGCGAACGAATCTTCGCCCGCATTTCCGCCAGCGTGTATTCGCCGGCTTCGTCCAGAAAGGTGATCTGGGCGACGACAAACTTGTTGGAACCGGATTGCACATCGGCGATGGGGAACGGATCAAGAATCTCGTTGAGCTTCTTGCCCTCGATCGCATTACGATACGTTTCCGGGAGCGAGTCGCGCGGATACTCGGGGATTGTCTTCTCTTCGGCGCCGGCCTCGTCGTGATGCTTGGTGGTCAGCGAATCGTACGACGCGCCAGCACGCCATGACTTTGCCACGTCAACCGCAACAGCGCGCGCCCGGGTCTCGTCGGCCGAGTCGAGCGAGGGGCGAATGAGGATATGCCGTGACTTCACTTCTGCGGGTTGCACACGATCGACGCGCACAATGTGGAAGCCAAACGAACTCTCAAAGACCGGACTGATGACACCCGGATTGAGCGCGAACATCACCCGATCAAACTCGGCGACCATGCGGCCGCGCCGATTCCAACCGAGATCGCCACCCAGATCTTTGGACCCTGGGTCCATGGATTCCTTCTTGGCGATCGTCTCAAAATCACTTGGGTGCGCCTCAACGTCTGCACGCACGGAGTCTGCCTTCGCATGCGCGCGCCGCTTGGATTCTTCCGACGGTCGGGTGGCGACGACGATCTGGCGCAGTCCGACACGCGCTTCTTTGCGTGGCAAGCGCTCTTTGTTGGACGTGAACGCGTCGGACACTTCCGATTCGCTCACGTTGACCGCCGTCATCTTTCCATCGCGGCGTAACTTCTGCACCAGATCACGTTGCTGGTTGTCGCGCTTGATGAGATCCATCTGCAGTTTGCGCCATTCATCAATCGAACCGAAGCCGGCCTCCTTGAGTGCGGCGCGAAACTCCACATCGGTCTGAAACTGCGCGCGCACCTTCTGCTGGTTTTCGTCCAGCGTGCGTGCGACATCCGCTTCATTGACCTCGATTTTCTCGGCCTTGGCTTTCTGCACCAGCAGCTCCGCCTCGACCAACTCTTCGACGACGCGAGACTGCAGCTCGGCATACTCTTTTTCATTCTTGATCGGTACGCCTGCTGCGCGACGACGGTTGACCTCGGCCAAGACTTCGGAAATGAGGATGACCTGATCGCCGACGACAGCGGCCACGCCGTCCACCTGCACGCCTCGTGTTGTCGTGCTATCAACGACAGTGCGACTCGTTGAGGCTGCGACCTGCGCGCCGGTCGCGATCGGCGCGAAACAGGCCGTGAGAGCGGTAAGCGCGGACACGACGCCGGCAACGTGATGACGAGAGCGAAACATCATGAGATCAACACTCCGAATTCGAGGCGTGCGCACGTATGTCGAGGGGCTACCCGCGCGAGCCGCGCAGGGTCCGCCGCACACACAAACGAGCGGGGGACCGCCGGATGGAGGCCCCCCGCGTACTACAGCTTCACCAACCCAGCATCAGGGCTTCTTGGCAGGCGCTGGTGCTGGCGACGTCTTGAGCGCCGTGTCACCACCCACCACGGGCGGCGTGGCACCCGGCGCTGGCATGCCAGGCTGCGCTGGCGCTTTCTGCGCGCGCAACGAGTCAGCCGTGGCACGAATGGACTTGGCGCGTTCTACCACCTTGTCGAGCCCCGCATCGTTCACCGAGTACTCGTACTTGGACTGCAGCGCACGGGCGAGCGGATACGGAATCTCCACGAACTGCGCCTCGTTCTTGATCAACTTGTCGAAATACTGATCAAGGTGCGTCGCGGCGAACTTGCTTGCATCCGACTTTGCCGTCTTCGCCGAATCCGACAGCTTGCTGGGTTCGACGCCGAGCTGCGTCCACGTTTGTGTCAGCGCGTTGCGAAAGTTGAGGTAGAGATTCGACAGCTCCGCCGTGTCAATCTTCGACTTGGCGCTGTCTGCCTGACGCAACACCAGCTCGTTGCGAACGATTTGCTTGACGAATTTCTCCACCAGCGTGTCCGGCGCGCTAAGCAACTGCGGCCGGATCTGCGACTGCGGCGGGTACGCGGACACCCAATCACCGAACTCGGCAGCCGTCAGCTCTCCCCCTTTATACGTCGCGAGTGATCCGTTGTCTTTCGCGAAGCCAATCGGGTTACGCGCAATGGCCTTGGCCTTGACGGCGACATTGGACGACAACTTGACCCCGTTGGTGGTCTCGACCTTCGACAGGTACGTGCTCTCGGCCATCGTTACGTTTCGCTGCTTGGCCACGGGAGCGAACTTGTCCTTGACGTCGGCGAATGGTGAGCGATAGATGACGTGATAGCCAAACGACGTCTCACACACCGGCGAAATTTCGCCTGGCTTGATGGCGACCACGCATTTCTCAAACTCCGGTACCATCATGCCCTTGGCGAAGAGACCCAGATCGCCACCACGTTCAGCCGCGCCAGGCTCGTCGCTCTTGGCGGCAAGCTTGACGAAGTTTTCCGGCGTTGCTTCGGCGCGAATGGCGTTGGCCTTCTTCATCGCCGCAGCCTTCACTTCCGGCGTGGCACCCGCGTCCACCTTGACGAGGATGTGTCGCGCCGCAAAGGCCTCGCCCTTGAGGTATCGCGCTTCATCTGATCCGTTCGACGCCGTGTCCCAGCCCTTGGACACCTCATCATAGAACTTCTTGACGCGGATGTTGTCGATGTTGGACCACAGTGCGTAGTCCATCACCTTCGGATCCTTGAGCGAGTCGCCCTTGGCGGACGCCGCTCCCACGAGCTGATAGTTCACCCACAGCTCGGCGATGGTGCGCGCGACATCCTTCTCTAGCGGCGCCTGTGAATTGCCGAGGATGTCGGCCAATCTTGTGGTCGAGAGTTGTTGACCCGCCGCTGTAGCAGCCACGTCCGGGTTAGACGACGCGCCACAGGCGACAGCAAAGGCGATGGCAACAAACGCTGGCAAACGATACGATTTCATCTGGTCGAACTCCGGAACCGGAGTGAAGGGTGTGTAGGTGAGACCCGGTCGGCGAGTCACTGGTTGCCGCTCAGATTGCAAGCGCTCGCAGCGCGCGCACCAACCCATCGAGCATTTCCGCGCCACCTAGTCGAGTCAACTTCAAGGCGAGCGGCTGCGTGCGACGAACGTCCACCTGGAACTGCACATCGTGAAACGCCGTGGACAGCCCCCGAAGGCGCGGCACCGCGTCAGCCCTGAAACTAACACGGGCTTCGGACGCTCGCACAAGCACCCCCTCCACGCCGAGGGCGGCGCCGAGCACCCGCAACATGGCGCTGCCGAAGAGCGACTGCGCCGCGGCTGGCAGGGGCCCAAACCGGTCACGCACCTCGGCATGGAGCGCCTCGATGTCGGCCGGCGCGCGCAGGGCGGTGAGTCGGCGATACACATCGAGCTTGGCGTCCTGGCCGGTGATGTAGTCGTCGGGCAGGTAGGCGGGAAAGTCCAGCGAGACGTCGGCCGGAATCCAGGATTTGCTCCCGTCGCCGTCACCCAGCTGGCGCACCGTCTCATCGAGCAGGCGCAAGTACAGGTCGAACCCAACGGCGTGCACAAAACCTGATTGCTCCGGACCGAGCAGATTGCCGGCACCGCGCAGCTCCATGTCTTTGAGGGCAATGCGGTAGCCTGACCCGAGTTCGGTATGGTGCTCCAGAACCGAGAGTCGTCGTTCGGCATCGTCATCGATGCGGTCAGGCACGAGCAGGTAGCAATAGGCGCGGCGATGCGAACGACCAACGCGGCCGCGCAACTGATATAGCTGCGCGAGACCCAAGTGATCCGCGCGATTCACGAACATCGTGTTGGCGTTGGGCACGTCGAGCCCACTTTCGACAATGAGCGTGGAGACGAGAATATCGACGTCACCCTCGACAAAGCGGCGCATGACCGTCTCCAGCTCTCGCTCTTTCATCTGTCCGTGACCAACCGCGATGCGTGCCCTCGGTATGAGCCGCTGCAAGTGGTCTGCGATGGCGACGATCGTTTCAATGCGATTGTGCACGAAGAAGACCTGCCCGCCGCGATCAAGCTCACGCGAAACCCCTTCTTCGATGAGACCATCGTCCCACGGCTCGACGAAGGTGAGCACCGGTGAACGATCAAGTGGTGGTGTGGCCATGATCGTCAGGTCCCGCAGACCCGCCAGCGACTGGTGCAGGGTGCGCGGAATCGGCGTCGCAGTCAGCGTCAACACGTCGGTCTCCAGCTTGAGCTGCTTGAGCCGTTCTTTGTGTTTCACGCCGAACCGATGCTCTTCATCAACGACGATCAGTCCAAGGTCCGCGAACTGCACGTCGGGACTTAAGAGACGATGCGTACCAATGACGACGTCGATCTGCTTTGCCTTGAGTGCCGCCACCACGACGGCTTGTTCTTTAGCCGTTTGAAAGCGGCTCATCACTTCCACGCGCACGGGAAAGTCGGCTAAACGGTCGCCGAAACTGCGTGCGTGTTGTTCGGCGAGGATGGTTGTCGGTACCAGCACCGCGACCTGCCGCCCCCCCTGCACCGTTTTGAACGCCGCGCGAATGGCAATCTCCGTCTTGCCGTACCCGACATCGCCGACCAGCAGCCGATCCATTGGCCGATCGCCTTCGAGGTCGCGCTTGACATCGGCGGTCGCCTTGCGCTGATCGGGCGTGTCCTCAAAGAGAAACGAGCTTTCGAGCTGTCGTTGCCACGCCGTGTCCGCGCCATGCGGCGGACGCGTGGTAATTTTTCGTCGCGCGTACAGCTCAAGCAGTTCTTGCGTCATCTCAAGAATCGCGATGCGTGTTTTCTCACGCTGTTGCTTCCAGCGATTGCCGCCAAGTTTGTGCAGCCGCGGCGCTGGCGCATCGTGGGACACGTCACTCGCGCTGCGATAGCGTTCAATCTGATCGATCCGATACAGCGGTACGTTGAGCCGGTCGCCGCCTTCGTACTCAATCACCGCCGCTTCAATGGTGCTCGCGCGAACGAAGATCTTCTCGATGCCGCGATAAATGCCGATGCCGTGCTCAAGATGCACCACATAGTCGCCCGGCTTGAGCGCGCCGATCGTGTCCAGCGCTGCACCCGTGCCGTATTTGCGCGTTCGTCGCATCCGTCGATCGCGACGGAAGATCTCGTGGTCGGTGAGCACCCGCACCACGTTCGGCACGATGAAGCCACCGCCGAGGACGCCAATCGTCAACGACGCCGCGACCGGTCCGTCTTCGCCGAGCAGTTCGTCCAGACGCTCCGCTTGTCCAGCGTTGTCGCAGAGAATGACCGTGTGCAGGCCGTCGCGTTGCAACCGGCGCAACACGCGCAGATCACGCGAAATGGTTTCAGGCGGACGAATGGGAAACGAGATATCTGGCGCTGGGCCGGCGGGTGTAACGTCCGCCGCGCCTGCGCTCGCCGCGCGTTGTGGCGGTGCGTTCAGGCGAATGGTGCCGAACCGCGCCAATCGGCTGGCCATGATCGGCGGCGCGGCAAACAGCGACTCGCGCAAGACATGCTCTTCCCCACGACGTCGCGCCAATTCACTGTGATGCGCCGCTTCATCCCACGTGCGCACCAGTTCGGGGAGCACCGCGCTGCCCGCGGGCATGATCACCAGCGTGTCTGGCGGCCACAGCTCGGGCAGCGTGATGCGCTCAAGCGTTCCTTCGTCGTCGCGCAGGCGACCGTCGACCGGCAGGATCAGTGCGAGTTCGGCGTCACGCGTACTGCGTTGTGAGTTGAGATCGAAGTGGCGCAGTTCGATGATGTCGTCGCCCCAGAATTCGAGACGCACGGGCTCCGCCATCCCGAAGGAATAGATGTCGACGATACCGCCACGCACCGAGAACTGCGCGACATCTTCGACCATCGGCACTCGTTCGAATCCAATGGATTCGAGATGCGCGACAAGGGCCTCGGGGCGACGCACATCGCCCTTGCGCAGTTCCAGCCGAGCGCCGCTCAGCGCTTTCGCCAGCGCTGTGCGCTCGAGCACCGCGCGCGCCGTGGTGAGCAGCAGACGCACGCCACTCCGTACCAGCTTCTCCAACGTCTCCACACGCTCACCCGCGACTTCCGCGTGCGGCTCTACTTCGCCAAATCCTTCGCGCGGTGGATACAGCGCGACCGGAACGTCATCAACAAGCGACTCCAGATCGGCTAGCCAACGTTCAGCATCACTGAGCTGGTCGGTGATGACGACAAGCAATCGCTGTGGTTGCGCACGCGCGAGGGCTGCAACAAACACCGCGTCACTGGAACCGGCGAGTCCACCGACGCGCAGACTGTCTCCGGACGCAGGCAGTTCCCGCCACACGCGCCCAAACGCAGGCAGCGCCTCGACGGCGTCGAGGAGTCGGGGCAATCCCATGGTCGCTAGTGCGTTCGCGAGGCCGCTGAGATGCGCGACACCCAGGCTTCGAGCGCCACCGCGACCAGCGCAATAATGAGCAGGATGTTGAGCAGCGAGCGACTCGACGCGTGCTCCAGCACCACACTGCGCCAGCGGGCCGCGTTGTCTTCTGACAACACGGAGCGCCCTGTCACACTGGACAAGAATCGTGCACCGGCGGCTGTGCTACTGTCCCCGCGCTCCTGCACCACGTCCGACTCCTCTGCCTCGGGATTCACGACCAGTGCACCCACGCGTGCCAACTGACGTCGAAGAAAGTACACCCCTGCCTCATTCGGCACGGTCAGCCGATCGCCTGCCAGCGTGATCAAACTCCCGTCGGGACGTTCAAGCGCGGACAGTCCATCCATCCCTGCGAGATGTTCGCCTGGGTGCGCCGCGATGACGCGCCCCTCGTCACCGAGCCGTCGCGACAGCATTTCGAAGAGCCACGGAACAAAGACAGCGCGCAACGGCAGGTCGGTCGCATCGGGGTCCATGGGTGACGCGACCAGCACATAGTTTGCGCCGGCAACCACCCACGGCGCTCCGCCCGCGGTGGCCAGTGTGTCACTGCGCTGCGGCGCTCCACCGACCGTCGTCCGCACCAATGGATAGCGTACGCGCACTTGTGTCCCATCAAGGTGCGTTGCGGCGGGGTCCGCGGCTCTTGCGACATCGCGCGCCACTACGCCATCACGCGCGATCGCACCGAATCGCCACGGGATACCGAGGCGCGCCAGCGTGCGATTTGCTTCGCCGAGACGAATGGGGTCACTGGGCGCCGTTAGCAGCACCGGCGCGCGGACTGCAGCAGCGTCTGCACTAGCGACGACCAATACACCCGAAGCGCTCTCGTTGGCACGGACGAGACGCGTTTCATCAATCAGCGTGTTCAGTGCGGCGGTAACGAACGGGCCCGCATCGGTGCGCATCGCCACCGATGGCGCCGCTGCGACGCGGACCGCGAACCAGCGGGCATCGTCGCCGCGGAGTTCGTCGGGATCCACCTCAACACTTCCGCGCATCCATCCTGTGCTCGTGCTGGCCAGACGCTGATTCACGCGGGTTGCGGCAGCGACCGGTGCGGCGGCGACCACTCCCCGCGCCACCGTGCGGCCGTCGAGCGCGACGCGCCATGCCGACGAATCCGGCGAGGCGATCTGAAAGCTCACCGTGCCACCCGGTGTCCAGCGTGTCGGCATTGCCTGTGCATCGAGCACCGCACGGTTGCGCAGCGCATCATGTGCGTGCACGAGCGCGACGACTGGCACGTCGCCCGCCGCGATCGTCGAATCACCGGCCGCATCAAACGCGTTGCGCTGCCCGTCACTGACCAGCGCGACGACACTCGCTCGTGGTGCGCCACTGCGCGCTAAGGCAATCGCCCGGCGTGTGGCGCTCGGCAAATCGCCACGTCCACCAAGGGCGCGCATGTCGGTGAGTGCCTGCTGCAGCACAGGCTTCGGGCCGCCAACGACGCGTCCATCGGCCGACACGATCCAGGCACGATCGGCCTCGGTGAGTGTCGCAACCAACGCCTGTGCTTCCGCTCGCAGCCCGTCGAGTACGGGCTGTCCCTCACGCACCGCGCCGCTGCTCATGGAGTTGTCGACAAGCATCGCGATTGCCACCGGGGCATGACCAGGTCCCGCCAGTCGGGCCATTGGACGCGCCGCCGCCACCGCGACGGCGATGACTGCGAGAATGCGCAGCAGCAAGAGCAATCGGTGACGCAGTTTGCGTTCGCGACTGTGTTCTTGTTCCATGCGCGCGAGGTAGCGCACGGCCGGAAACTCGACGATGCGACCAACGCGACGGCGCAGCAGGTGGACCAACAACGGAACGCCAGCTAGTACCGCGAGGGCGAGGAAAGCGGGAGCGAGAAACGCCATCAGCTAGTTCATCCGCCGTCGTGAAGCAGCCGACATCAAATCACGGCCCCACGACCATTTGAGCCGACGAGCTGTCGGAGCGGTCGACCGAACGGCTCGTCCGTTGTGGCCAGCGCATACCGCGCTCCAGCACGATTAATGGCGGCGCGCCACTCGCCGAGCGCCTCCTGTACCGTCGCCTGATAGCTGACACGGACATCCGATGGTGAGGCGGCCAACTCGGCGAGCGACTCTGGATCCCGGTAGAGCGCCTCGGCCGATTCAGGAAAGTCACGTTCGGCCGGGTCGAGGATATGGAGGACGAGGACCTCGTGCCCGCGCGCCCGCAACGCCCGGGCGGCGTCGGCGACCGGTGTGGGGTCAACCAGCAAATCTGACAATAGCACAATAAAACCTGGACGACGCACCATCCCTCCCGCCTGAAGCAACGCGGCGGCCACGTTCGATGCACTGCCTCCACCCGGCTCGCTGAAGGCAGCGACCAGTCGACTCCACTGCGCACGCTGCCCGCGCGTCGGGATCACCGTTCGAAGTCCCGCATCAAAACGTACCAGCCCCACGGCGTCGCGCTGTCGAATGAGCAACAACGCAATCGCCGCAGCCAACCGCTCCGCATAGGCGAGTTTGGTCAGTCGCGCCGGATCGCCGGTCCACTGCATGGAACGGCTAACGTCGAGCACTACCATCGCGCGCGCATTCGTCTCCTCCTCGAACAGTTTCACCACCCAGCGGTCCGTGCGGGCCGCGATCTTCCAGTCGAGGTACCGCAGATCGTCGCCCGCGAGATAGGGGCGATGTTCGGCGAACTCCACGCTGAACCCCTTGCGAGGCGAGCGATGGAGCCCGTTAACAAATCCCTCGACGACCCAGCGGGCCACTAACTCGAGGCTGCCGAGTGCGGCGAGCACGGCGGGATCCATCTGGTCGGCACGTGGAGCGGACATGGGCGTAAGGTGGCGTGTGGACGCGCACAGGACCACCGCTACCCGCTATCTTTTCGTGCTGTCCGCGCGCCAATCATTCAGCCCAGCCATACGTTGCAGCTTAGCCACATTCGCAACTTCTGTATTGTTGCCCACATCGATCACGGCAAGTCCACGCTCGCCGATCGCCTGATCGAGCAGACCGGCACGTTGCAGAAGCGTGAGATGAAGTCGCAGGTGCTCGACACGCTTGACCTTGAACGCGAGCGGGGCATCACTATTAAGCTGAACGCGGTGCGGATGACGTACGTGGCGGCCGACGGCGAGTCCTACGAGCTCAATCTCATTGATACACCGGGTCACGTCGACTTCACCTATGAGGTGTCGCGCTCGCTGGCGGCGTGCGAAGGGGCAATTCTGGTCGTGGACGCCTCGCAGGGGATTCAGGCGCAGACGCTCTCCAATCTGTTTCTGGCGATGGACGCGGGGCTGGAAATCATTCCCGTGCTCAATAAGATCGATTTGCCGGGCGCGGAACCCGACCGTCGACGCCAGGAAGTGGTCGACCTGATTGGCTGCCGACCGGAGGATGTCCTGCAGGTAAGCGCTAAGGAAGGTATTGGTGTGCCCGAACTGCTCGAGCGCATCGTCGCCCTGGTGCCGCCGCCGTCTGGCAATCCGGACGGTCCCCTGCGCGCCCTGATTTTCGACTCCTACTACGACAAGTATCGCGGCGCCATCCCGAGCATCCGCGTCGTTGATGGCGAGATCCGTAAAGGCACCAAGATCACGTTCGGTGCGTCCGACAACGTCTACGAGGTCGATGAGGTCGGCCTGCTGCAGCTGCGTCAGATCAAAACCGATGTGCTGCAAGCGGGTGAAGTGGGGTACGTGGTGGCCAGTGTGCGTTCCGTGCGCGAGACGCGCGCGGGGGACACAATTTTCGATCAGAACAATCGCGCGACCGAATCGCTGCCCGGGTATCAAGAAGTACGCAGCTTTGTCTTCGCTGGCATCTATCCAACCGACACGCAGCAGTACGAGACCCTGCGCGATGCGCTCGAGAAGATGAAGCTCAACGATGCGTCGCTGCAGTACGAGCCGGAGACCTCAACCGCCCTCGGCTTCGGCTTTCGGTGTGGCTTCCTTGGCCTGCTGCACATGGAGATCGTACAGGAGCGGTTGGAGCGCGAGTACGATCTTGACCTCGTCACCACGGTGCCGAGTGTGGAGTATCACGTGAACATGACGGACGGCAGCATGCGGTTGGTGGAGAATCCCGCGCTGATGCCCAATCCGGTCGTGATTGATTCCATCGACGAACCGTACGTCAAGGCGCGCATCATGTGTCCTACCGATTACATCGGTCCGATCATGACGCTCAGCACCGAACGACGCGGCATCTACCGCAACATGCGCTACCTCGACACGGCGCGCGTGGAATTCGATTTTGAGTTTCCGCTGGGCGAAATCATTCTCGACTTCTTCGACAAAATGAAGACCGTCAGTCGTGGATATGCGTCTTTGGACTACGAGATGCTCGATTACCGTCCCAGTGACCTCGTGCGCCTCGACATGCTCATTAACGGCGACGCGATCGATGCTTTCTCCGTGATCGTGCATAAGGACAAAGCGTACGAGTGGGGACGCAAAGTTGCCGAAAAACTGAAAGAGCTCATTCCGCGACAGCTCTTCGAGGTGGCGATTCAGGCGACGATTGGCCAAAAAGTGATTGCACGTGAAACGGTGAAGCCGCTACGCAAAGACGTGCTGGCCAAATGTTACGGTGGAGACATCTCGCGTAAACGTAAGCTCCTTGAAAAGCAAAAAGAGGGCAAAAAGCGGATGAAGCAAGTGGGGAGCGTGGAGATTCCGCAGGAAGCGTTTCTGGCGGTGTTGCAGGTCGACTGACGCCGCGATGTTCGTCGTTCTGCAGACGTCATTTCTCGGCGACATGATTCTCACGACGCCGCTGCTTGAGCGGTTAGCGCTGCGGGGTGCGGTGGATGTGGTGGCGACGCCGGCCAATGCACCGTTACTTGCCAACAATCCCGCGGTGCGCCGGGTGATTGTATTCGACAAACGCGGCGCTGATGCTGGTTGGAGTGGACTGCGCCGCATTGCGCACGAGGTGCGTGCAACCGGAGCGCACACGGCCTTCATGGCGCAAGGGTCGCTGCGCACGGCCGCACTCGCTCGCCTGGCCGGCATCACGACTCGGGTTGGATTCACGTCGTCTCCCGGTCGCGTGCTCTACACGCAGCGCGTCCCATTTCGTCGATCGCTTCATCACGCGCAGCGACTGTGGCAACTGGCGTCCGATGTCAGTGATGCATCCGCGCCGTTGGTACGGCCTTCCCTGTTTCCCGGTGCAGAGGACGTCGCATGCGTCGATGCGCTGCTGCAGGCATCGCATGTTGCGGCAGCTACGCCGCTGATCGCCGTCGCGCCGGGGAGCGTGTGGGCAACGAAGCGCTGGCCGTTTTTCGATTCGTTGGCGTCGCTGCTCGCGTCGCACCCATCGCTCTCGGGAGCACAACTTGTGGTGCTTGGTGCTTTAGCCGATGCGCCGCTCGCGCGACTAATTGCCAACGCCGTTCGCGCCGTGCACGGACCGGCACCGATCGACGCCACGGGCAAACTTTCGTTGCTCGCTTCCGCAGCACTGCTGGCCCGCGCTCGCGTGCTGGTGAGCAACGACTCGGCGCCGCTACATCTCGCGTCCGCGATGAACACGCCAACAGTAGCCCTGTTTGGCCCCACAGTACCCGCAATGGGTTTTGGTCCGTTAGCCGAACGACGCACTGTGGTGGAGCACACCACGCTGAGCTGCCGTCCCTGCCATGCCCATGGTCCGCAGCGTTGTCCGCTGGGGCACTGGAAGTGCATGCAGGAGCTTACTCCAGAGCGTGTTGCACACGACGCGCTGGCGCTCCTCACACCAACTATGTAGTGCGACTATTTTCTTCCAATGTCATTCAACCAACTCTTCGTCGGTGTCGACCTCGGTGGCACCAACATTGTCGTGGGCGCCATGGCGGACGACGGTACACAGTTCGCGACGCACAGCGAACCCACGCGCTCTGAAGAAGGCGCCGATCGCGTGATCAGTCGGATGGCCGAAATGGTCGACAAGACGATCGCGATGACGATGCGAGAGACGCAGGCACCGCGCAGTGCCTTTCGTGGTGTGGGCATCGGTGCGCCGGGACCGCTCGATCGCGAGCGCGGTGTGGTGTTGGTGGCGCCGAACCTCAAGTGGAATAACGTACCGCTGCGCGACCAAATGTCAGCGCTGACCCAACTACCGGCAGCGATTGATAACGACGCCAACTGTGCGACGTACGGCGAATGGTGGCTTGGTGCGGCGCGCGGTGGACGCAACGTGGTCGGCATCACCATCGGGACTGGCATTGGGGGTGGACTCATTCTCGACGGGAAACTGTATCACGGCTCGAGCGACATGGCCGGTGAACTCGGTCACATCACCATCGACCAAATGGGCCGACGCTGCGGCTGCGGCAACTATGGATGTCTTGAGGCCTACGCGTCCGGTCCGGCGATCGCCGAGCGCGCACGCGAGGCGCTGGCGCTTGACGTCGCATCGATGCTCCCCGACATGGTTGACGGCGACCTGACGCGTATCACGGCACAAACGGTGTACGATGCCGCCGCGCGCGGTGACGAGATCGCCCGCGAAGTGGTGCGCGACACCGCACGATTCCTTGGCACCGGCGTTGCCAACCTGCTCAACATCTTTAATCCCGATGTGGTGGTCATTGCCGGCGGTGTTACGCAAGCCGGTGAGGCACTCTTCGAGCCGTTGCGCGCAGAAGTCCGACGACGCGCCTTTCGTTCCGCCGTGCAGGCCGTGCGCATCGTACCCGGCGAGCTTCCCGGCACCGCGGGCGTCGTGGGTGCCGTGGCAGCGTTCCGAGCACAGATGGTGGCGTGACGTTGACGCACGGCGTGTGTGACGTCGTTCCGCGACGTCGTCGCGTTGGCGTGATCGGCTCCATCGTATGGGACGTCATTTACGGGCGCGACAAGCGTGCCGTCCCGCTCGAGGAATGGGGTGGCATCAGTTACGCACTCAGCGGCCTCGACGCCGGCTTGTCGGACGACTGGGAGATCGTGCCCATCCTCAAGGTGGGCTTCGACATGGCGGATCGGGCACGTGCGTTTTGCCGTACCCTCCGGCACATCGCGTCCGACGCTGAGTTGATTGAAGTGCCGCTGGCCAACAATCGCGTCGAGATCCGCTACCACGATGACGAGCGGCGGAGCGAAGTCTTGTCAGGCGGTGTCCCCGCATGGTCATGGATCGGGCTCAAGGCGGCGTTGGCCGACGCCCGTGTCGACGCACTCTATGTCAACTTCCTTAGCGGATGGGAGCTCGACCTTGAAACCACACGTTTGTTGCGCGCGCAGTTTGGCGGCCCGATGTACGGCGACTTGCACATGCTCGCGTACGCGGTGCAACCGGATGGCCTTCGCGTGGCGCGCCCGCTCGCCGACGTCGCGGCATGGTGCGGCTGCTTCGACTTCCTGCAGATGAATGAGGAGGAAATGGCGATGATGGCGCCTGACCCACTCGCGTTGGCGGCGACGGCCATGGCGGCGGGGTGCTCGTGCCTGTGCGTGACCCTGGGCAAGCGCGGTGTGATCTATGTAGCGGCACCGGGGTTCGATCGGCTTTCGCATCTGCCACCGCGCATCGACGCGACACATCTCGCCACTGGTTCGCGTGGATCACGCGGTGCGCATGGTGCCGTACGCACGTCACTCGTGCCGAGTATCCCCGCACGCACCGATGGCGCAGGTGACCCGACCGGCTGTGGCGATGTATGGGGCGCCACCTATTTCTCCCGCTTGCTCGCCGGTGATATGTTGACGGATGCGATGGCAGCAGCCAATCGTGCCGCGTCCCGCAACGTAGAGC
>JAYSVL010000367.1:0-4830 GCA_043718595.1 Gemmatimonadaceae bacterium | reverse complement strand
CACCGGTGCCGACACCCGTAATCAGGTAGTCGAGGCCATCCGGAAAATCCGCGACAATCTCGCGCGCCGTGGTACCGATGTGCGCCTGAATGTTTGCCGGGTTGTCAAACTGCTGCGGCATCCACGCGCCCGGCGTCGCCGCAACCAATTCGTTCGCCCGTTCGATTGCACCGCGCATTCCCTTTTCGCGCGGCGTGAGATCGAACGTCGCGCCATACGCCGCCATAATACGGCGACGCTCAATCGACATCGATTCGGGCATCACGAGGATAAGTCGATAACCTTTCACCGCTGCCACCATCGCCAACCCGATGCCGGTATTCCCTGACGTCGGTTCAATGATCACACTGTCTTTGGTCAACAACCCCTTCGCTTCAGCGTCTTCGATCATCGCGACGGCAATGCGGTCCTTGATACTCGCGCCCGGGTTGGCGCGTTCAAGTTTCATCCACACCTGCACGCGCGGGTCGAAAAGTCGCTGCAGGCGCACGTGTGGGGTGTTGCCGATGGTGTCGAGAATGGTGTTCGCGCGCATGTGGTGCTCTCCGTCACTGGGACACTAGATGTGAAACTCCAATCCGTCGTCCACCAGCGCGCGCGGCTCCACGCGACTGCTGAACTGGACGACCGAACGCGGTGGTACCGATGCCGTCAGCCACACGTTCCCGCCGATGATGGATCCATCACCGACGATCGTGTTACCGCCAAGGATGGTTGCATTGGCGTAGATGACAACATCGTGGCCAATCGTTGGGTGACGTTTCTTGCTGGCGAGTTTCTTGCTCACGGCAAGCGCGCCAAGGGTGACACCTTGATAGATGCGCACCCGTTCGCCGATCTCACTCGTTTCGCCGATCACGACACCCGTCCCGTGATCAATGGCGAACCCACGTCCAATATTGGCACCGGGATGAATGTCGATACCCGTTTCGCGGTGCGCCCATTCCGATAACAAGCGCGGAATCAGTGGCACGTCGAGACGGTACAGTTCGTGCGCAAACCGGTGCACGGCAGTGGCCAGAAACCCCGGATACGCGAGCACAACCTCGTCCAGGCTTGCCGCCGCGGGATCGGCGTCGAGGATCGCGTGCGCATCAGCAATCAACTCCCGGTGCACCTCCGGCAAACACGCGAGAAACGCCGATGTGGTAGCGCGAGCGTCGACAACCAGGGGACCGATGGCTTCGCCGAGCAGTCGCTCGATTTCGGCCGCGTCGTCGCGCAGTGTTGTGTCACCCGTGCGTCCGCTTCCTTGTTCGGTGCCACGATCGCCGCGCGCGAACTGCGGAAAAAGCAACGTCAGCACTTGTGACGCCAATTGCTCGGCCATCGCACGCACAGGTCGCGGCGCTACTTGAGCCGCACGCTCGACCGCGAGTGCGTCAACAAATGCAAACCACGAGGGTGCAGCAGATTCGGGCATGGAAGTCGGTCGATGGGGTCAATGGCAATTTAGTGACGGGACAAGGTGGTGCGCCGAAGTACCTCGGTTCGCGGGTGCAACGGCGAGGAAATGCGCACAGCACGCTTCATAACACACCACGCTCCATCCGCGCGACCGACGCCAATCGCGACGTTGGCACGTAGCACTGCATACCCACCGAGCTGAGCCCCGCGTGTTGCAACACGCCACGATACCACGACGCCGGCTTCGGCGCCGGCCAATCCGTATCGCCCTCAAACGCATCACCACGCGCAAAAATCTCGAGATACGCCATGCCGCCAGTGCGCGCGGCGACTCGCTGCATACCGCGCGCAAACTGCCGAGTCGAGAGATAGTTAAGCATGCCACAACACACCACAAGATCGTACGAGGCGCGCAGGTCGAGGTCATCGAGTTGTTCAATACCACCAAGCTGCAATCCTCGACGCGCGCCATAACGCCGTACCGCATACGCACTCGGATCGACGCCATCATATAGAATGCGCGGTCGCAGTCGCTTGAGCGCTGGCTGCCAGTTCCCTTCGCCCGCACCCACGTCCAGCATGCTGCGCACCGGTCGCCCCAACACCCACTCCGCCGTGTGCAACACGAATCGCACTTGTCGTAGCAGTTCCGTCCCTGATTTCACACGATGTCGCGGATGCCGATACCACTTGTCAAAGTACGCTCGATCGTAGCGCGCGCCCGCGTCTCGCGCTTCACCTGCAGGCACGCGGGTACTTGGCGTAGTCGAATCCGTCGCGCGCACATCGCTTGCACCCACGCGTGTAGTTGACGTGCGCGCACCAGACACACGCAGCGTGAGTACGCGTGCACTCACAGAATGCCCCAGAATCCCCGATCAATATCGAATGCAAAACGCCATTGACCGTTGCGCAACCCGCGCGCCACGTCCACACGCAACAAGTCAAAGAAGAACATCGTGCCGAGTCCGACACTCGGATACACGCCCGCCACCGGCGTCGCAACACCAGCGCGTCCCGAACCTACCACAATCGCCTGCACAAACGGTGCGAGCGTCACGTGACCCGGTGACTTGCCAAACTTGCCCAATGGAATGCCCGGCGCCGGCATCGGCTGTCGAACCTCCAACCGCTGCGACACAAAACCGCGCGTCGCAAATTGGCTAAACTCGTATCCCGGCGCCGACCACGGTCCACCAGCGAACACCAACCACTGCGGCGGCAACGCTCGGCCACCAGCGAGACCAATCTCGCTCTGCGACATGACGCTGCGATTGCCACCAAACACACGCTCAACGCGCAACGATCCAGTCGCGCGTGCAACAAGCGGACGCACATTCGCCACCAGCTTGTCCGAAGTCACTGTACTGTTGGTTCCGCTCAATGCACCCGCAGCGAAACCAAGCGACCAGACGCCACGGGTGTTGTGATCACTACCCGGAATCCACCCGCCCGTGCCACGCAGCTCGGCGCGCGCACCAGACACGCGCCAGGCGGGCAGCACCGACTCAAATCGCCCCGAGAGTGGCGTTGCGGCAAGACGTACCGGGTCATCCTGCTGATACGCCAGTCGCAACAACCACGGATCGCGCGGACTCCGACGCAACAACAAGCCTGCCGACCGCGTGTCCACTTGTGTCGTATAGTCGCTGCCAAAGAACCGCGCCGCCATTGAGTTGGTCACGCCACCTCGTTCCGCTGCAGCCAAATCGCGGTAGTCTCGCTCGACGAATAGCTGCACCAGCGGTACACGACCAAACGCTGGGGTGCGCCCAATGCCAACAAACCCCTTTACCTGTTTGTCGGAGAAGCCGTAGCGCGCCCGCGCCGATGCAATGAGCGCGGGACCCACATGGCCAGTGGCACCAAGACCGAGCGCAAACCCTTCCGCGCGGGTGAATCGTGCAATGTCGCTAAAGCCACGCCCCGTCACCGTCGCGCGCGTTGGCCGCGCGAGCATGGCCGCACGTACCGCGAGTTCCGCTTGTTCGCGCGCATGCACCACGTCTTCCGTACTCGCGACTTGCACGTCAAAGGGCAGCACGTCCACCACGCGCCCTTCAAACTTGTACCCTTGCAATGCCTCTTTCGGCAACGA
Source organism: Gemmatimonadaceae bacterium (assembly GCA_043718595.1). Taxonomy (GTDB): domain Bacteria; phylum Gemmatimonadota; class Gemmatimonadetes; order Gemmatimonadales; family Gemmatimonadaceae; genus Gemmatimonas. The sequence continues at coordinate 1,325 of JAYSVL010000367.1, read as the reverse complement.
ACTCCATCGCGGCAACGCTTGGGTGGCCGGTGCGATGCGCTCGTTGACCGTATATCCCGATACTTCCCAGTGTCCGCGCACCACGCCACGAATCGGCAGGTCGATGATGATGTTGCCACGAGACACTTCCACTTCCTGTCGTCGCGGTAACCAATACCGTTCGCTAATCAAACCATTCTCAAGCGTGACGAACAACGTTTCGATCCGCTTGTCGAGAATCGCCGCACGCGTAAACGTCATCGACAACTTCACCACAGCGCCCGTTTCGCGATCGAGATATACGGACCCAATCGCCGCTGGTTGCGACGCATCGCGCGGGCGAAATTTTACTTCGTCGACAAGTATTTCGCGTCCCGGAAAGTTGATACGAAGCGGACTTCCGCGCTGATACTCGTACGCCAGCCGTGCACTCGCGGCAAGTGGATGTGGCACATCGCGCACATCTTGTCCGTCGCCAAGCCGTATGCGATCAGGCAGGTTGTCGAGCACCACGCCATACCGGTCGCGATAGTACCCCACATCGGCGGGAAGTAATGTTGTGTCGCGCCGTCCCACCAATTGTTGCGCGCTGCGCCCCGGTTGCCACCACGACACGGTGAGCGCGAGTTCTTCGCTCTGCACCACTTTCGGCGGAATCACCACACCTTCGCCCAGCTGCACAACAAACGCGAGAAAGCCGTGCGCGTTGGCCGTGTAGCTGAGGAGCGCGCTGTCCGCGAGTTGCTGGCCCCGACGTGCAATCGCTCGGCTCACCAGCGAGTCGGCCGCGACGTCGTTCCACGGGCGCCCCTTCGTTTTCGACGATTGCGCCCCAATCATTGCCGGCGCGGCGAGGAATACGGCCACGGCCAGCAACACGCCTCCTCGACCGCGGCATGGCGTTCGATGTGCGGAACGTGTATTGCTTAGCAAAAGCACAGACTGGAGAGCGGTCGGGTCGACATATGGGGCGGGAATGTAATCGTGGTCGTGCTACCCTTCGCAGCTACAGCCGTTCGCGGCACTTCCAGCGAGGCGGCGGTTGCCGCGCGAACACCTGTCATCGTCTCAGCGATCAGCATCTGGGAAGTCCACGCTATGGACCGCTGTCGACAACGCGGGACTAGCGCACGCCCGGCGGGAGCCGCAGAACAAGGCGCGCTTTTTGCGTCGAGAAATTGTGGACCGACGTGACCCCAAATCGTGACATGGCTCACTTCGGCGAATGCCATCGACGTCGTATCGTAGGGTAGGGTAGTCCGAGGTTCGGCGGGTCGGGTCGGAACGAGTTATCTTGTCGCTGCACAGTCCAACAGGCCCCTTCCGCATGGATCACGCGACGATCG
>JAYSVL010000366.1:0-15990 GCA_043718595.1 Gemmatimonadaceae bacterium | reverse complement strand
TAGCGCACCGCTGATGCTGAGCAGCGTCGTAGAGTACTATCAGCAAACGTGGGCAGATTATCGCGTGGTGTGGTGCAACGAAGTGAACTACGCCTTTCACTTCGGTTATCACGACGTGCCAGGCATGCCGCATCATCTGGCGTTGTCGCGTCACAACGAGGTGATGGCCGACCGGGTTGATGTGCGGCGGGGGCAGCATGTGCTGGATGCGGGCTGCGGCGTGGGCGGCACCAGTTGCTGGCTGGCCCAACATCGCGGTGCGATCGTCACCGGGATCACTGTGGTTCCAGAGCAGGTCGTGCGCGCGCAAGCAATCGCCTCGGAACGCGGACTGACGCCTCGCGTCACGTTCGAGTTGGCCGACTACTCTCACCTGCCGTACGCCGATCACACCTTTGATGTGGTGTGGGCGCAGGAGAGTCTCTGCCACTCGCTTGACAAGCGAGCCACCTATCGCGAGCTGTTTCGCGTCCTAAAGCCAGGCGGTCGGTTGGTAATCGCCGAGTACATGCGGCAATCTCGCGCCCTCTCGCGTGTCGACGCGTACATTGTGCGACGCTGGTTAGCCGGTTGGGCCATGCCCGATCTTGATTCGATTAGCGAGCACGAGGCGTCGGCGCGCGCTGCGGGGTTTGATCCGGTCCAGTTGCGTGACGAAACGCCGTTTGTTGAACCATCGTTGCGACGATTGTTTCGTCGCTCAGCATCGGTGTACCCAATCGCGATACTGCTCCGGTTGCTGCGCATCCGTACAGCAACGCAGCATGGCAACGTGCGTGCGTCCGTGCTGCAATATGTGGCGTTGCGTCGCCGCGCGTGGGCGTATGGCATGCTGCTGGCGGAGCGACCGTGCTGACGATTGCCGGTTATGATCTGCCGGAAGTGCTGCATCAAGATGCAGAGACGATGACCTGTCGTGGCACGCGCACCGCGGACGGACTGCGTGTCCGTGCGCGGTTTCTACGAAATGCGCATCCCCAGCACGACGAGTTGCAAGCGTGGCAGGCTGCCGTCTCGCGATTGCGTGGCGACCCCGATGGCGACGCGGAGCAGCTGATCGCGCAGCATCCGTTTGGCGCGACCGACGCTGTGATCGTCGCCGACGACGACCGGGTACCGCTATTGCAGCATCTCGCCGGCCCGCCGCTTGATATCACGCGCGCTGTTGGCATTGCGCGCGGCGTCGCCGCCGTGCTGGTCTCACTGCATGGACGCGGTGTGGTGCATGGGCGACTGTGCAGCGATGCCGTCTGGCTGCAGCCAACGGACGGGCACCTGTGTTTGGTACCGGCGGGTGCTGACGCGCGATATCGCGCGCCGGAGCAATTCGCGCGGGCGAGTGCCGTTGATGAGCGGAGCGACTTGTATGCGCTCGGCGTGTTGCTGTATGAGTTGCTCGCTGGACGCACGCCGTGGCCGCGAGCCGACACGGCCGAGTTAGCGCTGGCGCACACGGCACGAAAGCCCGCTTTCTTGCAATCACTTCGCCCCGAGGTGCCGGCCGCAGTCGCTGAGATCACGCATCGACTGCTGGCGAAGTCACCGGACGATCGCTACCAAAGCGCGTGGGGGCTGTTGGTTGATTTGCAAGCACTGGAGTCGGCGTTGCGAGACGGGCGCTCGACGGACACGGTGACGCTTGGCGCCGCAGATCGTGCCGCGTCATTTGCTCTGCCCGACCGATTGTACGGACGGGAGTCGGAAATGGAGGCGTTGCGTTTGGCGCTCGACCGCAGCCGGTGGGGGCGCTGCGATCCGATCTTCTTGCGCGGTGCACCAGGCGTTGGTAAATCCGCGCTCGGCGCCGCACTTCGCGAAGAGCCGCATGCCGACAACGTGCGCTTTATCGCCGGCAAGTTCGATCAGTACAAACGCAACTTACCCTATTCAGCCGTCGCCGAAGCGTTCACTGGGCTAATGCATCAATTGCTCGGCGGCAGTGAAAGCGAGTTGCAGGAATGGCGTCGACGCGTCGCGGCTGCGGTCGGAGTGAACGCACGCGTGTTGATGGATGTGGTGCCGGATCTCGAACTGTTGTGTGACGCGGTGGCAGCGGTACCGTCACTCGGGCCGACCGAAACCCGCAATCGGTTCAATACAACGTTTCGCGACTTCGTTCGAGTGTTCGCGCGCGCGGACCAGCCGTTAGTGATCTTGCTTGACGATCTGCAGTGGGCAGACGCCGCGTCACTCTCTCTCGTGACGACACTGGCGGTTGACCCCACGTTGCAGCATGTGTTGCTGCTTGGTGCATATCGCGATACCGAGGCGGGGAGCGCGGCACTGCTCACGGCGGCACTGGAAGAATTGCGGGTTGCTGGCGTCCACGGGACCACGCTTACCGTGGGACCGATCTCGCTGGCCGATACGACGTCGCTGATCGCAGATACGCTGCGATTGCCGCGCGCGCGGTGTGCGCCGCTGGCAGAGCTTGTGCACGTGAAGACGGGTGGCAACCCGTTTTTTGTCCGACAGTTCATGCAGTCGTTACGCGAGGAACGTCTGCTGGTGTTTGATGCCGCCACTGGCGCGTGGCGTTGGGACGCGCAGGCGGTGACACGCCTGGACTACAGTGACAACGTGACGGCGCTGATGGCGGCGCGGTTGCAGCGATTGTCGGCAGACGCGCGCGATGCCTTGCGCGTGGCTTCGTGTGTTGGCGCGAGCTTTGCGCGTCCGCTGGTCGTCGCGGTGCTGGCGATGCCCGATGCACGCGTCGCCGAAGCGCTCGACGAAGCCGAGGCGGAGGGAATGATTCAGAGAGACCTGCGTCGGGGAGGCGGCGACATCGCGCGGTATCGCTTTGTGCATGATCGTGTGCAGCAAGCAGCGCATGGGCTTATTGAGGCCGCGCAGCGGTCGCCACTTCGCCGCACGATCGGTCGGGTCATGCTGCAACAGTTGTCACCGCTAGAACTCGATGATGCTTTGTTTGAAGTGGTGACGAACCTGGCCGACGGACCGATTGAGGACCTCGACACAAATGCACGCGCCGAGTTGGCGGCGCTGTGTCTCAAGGCGGGCCGTCGTGCTCGCGCATCGCTCGCCTACGAGGATGCACGCACCTTCTTGCGTCTGGGCCTGAATGCCATCAACGGACAATCGGGTGAGCGGGAGCATGGCTTTGCATTGCGATCCGCGTTGTTTGAGTGCTCGTACCTCACGAGTCGCTTCGCTGAAGCCGATGCATTGTTTGACGCGTTAATCCGGGAAGCGCCTGGCGTCACGGAGCGCGCGCAGATTTACGATACGAAGATTCTGATCGACACCAGTCAGGGCCGAAGCGTTGCGGCGGTGCAGCTTGGCATCAACGCGGTTCGCGGACTTGGTGTCAATATTCCCAGCAAACCCACCGTCCTCAGTGTGCTCTGGGCGCTGGCCAAAGTTGGCGTGGCGCTGCGTCAGCGTCGACCTGAGAAGTTGCGATCGTTACCGCACCTCACGGATCCGACGATGACGGCGGCCATTGGTGTGCTTTTGCACATTGGACCGGCGGCGTATTTCAACAATCCCGAAGCCTTCCTGCTGAGCGCGCTCGGCATCGTGCGCATCTCGCTGCGCCATGGACACACCTCGGGCTCGTCGTTCGGCTACGTGATCTATGGCATGGTGCTCGGTGCCAAGCTTGGCCACGCTGCGCGTGGGCAAGAATTCGGGCGATTGGCGATCGCCCTCAGCGACGAACTCGACACTCCCGATATTCGTCCGAAGGTGCATATGATCTTCGGTGGATTTGTGAACCACTGGGTGGAGCCGTATCAAACCAGTGTGCGCATTCTCGCCGATGCGTTTCCGATGGCGACGGAAGCGGGCGACTTGCAGTATGCCGGCTATTGTCACAACGCGACGCTGTTCCTCATGCTTGCCTTTGGCACGCCGCTCGCCGACGTGATTGAACTTGCCGATCGGTACCAGCCGTTTGTGACGCAGGCGAATGATGCGTTCACGGTCGATGCACAAGCGCTCATGCGCCAGCGCGCGCGCGCTGCGCGGACAGACGGTAGCGGGCGACCAGCTAAGTGGTGATGGCTTCGACGAAACCGCATGGCTGGATGCTGTGCGGAATGGCGGCAACCTGACCACCCTGGGCTACTATCAAGTGGCTCGCGCGCAGCTCGCACTGCTTTTTGGCGATCTGGACACCGCATGCCGATTGGGTGCGAATGGGTTCGCGAACCACGACGCGATCATCAGTCAGATTCAATCCGCCGAACTGCACTTGTACTACGGCCTGGCGCTGGCGCTTCGACGACGTGTGCGGTCACTCACGGTGCGCGAGCGTCGTCGGCTGGCGACGTGTCGCACGGTGTGCGCGCGACACGCACGCGATTGCGCGGCCAACTACGCATCGTGGCATTTGTTGCTTGAAGCGGAGGTGGCGCGGGGCGACAAGGCACTGTCGCTCTACGATGGCGCGATCGAAGCGGCTCGACGAAACGTACAGCCAAATATCGAAGGGCTGGCCGCCGAACTCGCGGCACGGATGCATCTCGCGGCGAATCGTCGTACGGTGGGCCAAGGCTACCTGCGTGACGCGGTCGCCGCGTACGCGCGCTGGCAGGCGACGGCAAAGGTCGATCACCTGGTGCAGGAATTCGCTGAGCTGCTGCCGGAGCACGCGTTGTCGCGTGTTGCTGCACCGACCACGTCGCGACCTGCGCGTGGGATTCTCAACCTCGAAGACGCCATGCTGGCGGCGCGTGCCTTGTCTGATGAGACGGCGCTCGATCAACTGCTCGAGCGGCTCCTGCGCATCGCCATCGAAGGTGCGGCGGCCGTGAGCGGATTGGTCGTGTTGGCAAACGCCGACGGTTTGTCTATCGAGGCCATTGCGAACGCGGAAAGTGATCGCGTAGAACGCGCGCCGTCTACCGCGCTCGCCGATGCGTGTGGGGTGTGTGTGCCGGTTGTGCAAACGGTCATACGGCGGGGCGGTGCCGTGGTCATCGATGACGCCATTGACGACCCGCGATTCGGCACCGCGCCCGACGTGCGCGCGCGACGCCCGCGGTCGATTGCCTGCGTACCGATCCTCGTGCGCGATCACTTGCTCGGCGTGCTGTACGTGGAGAACAACATGACATCGGGGGCGTTCACCCCAGACCGCGTGCGCCTGCTGACCTTGATGGCCTCGGAGGTCGCGGTTGCGGTGGAGCGCCTTCGCCTTGCCGATCAGGCGCGGGCAAGTCACGACGCCTTGAGCGTGGCGATGCGGCGCGTCGATGTGCTCGAGAAGTCGAGAGTGCACCTCGGCAAGTTCGTTCCACCGTCTGTGCAGCGGCTCATTGATGCGAACCCTGATGCGCCGGCGCTGGAGAAACGCGAGCGTGACGTCACGATTCTCTTTCTCGACATTGAAGGGTACTCTCGGCTCACCGAATCCCTACCGCGAGACCGGCTCGACTGGCTCGTCCGCACGTACTTCTCGGCGTTCCTCGACATCGTGCACGACTGTCGCGGCGAAGTGAACGAGACCGCCGGTGACGGTTTGATGGTCCTCTTTCAGGATGATTACGAATCGGTGCACGCCAGTAACGCGTGTCGGGCGGCGCTTGCCATAGCGACCGCGGCGCGTGCACTCAACGCCAGTCTGGCCGAGCAATTTGCGCCGGTCCTGGTGAATATCGGGATTAACTCGGGGGCAGCACTTGTTGGCTCAACGCGGTTGCAGGGAGCGGGTGACGCGCGGTGGACGTTCACGGCGACGGGCGCGGTGACCAACGTTGCCTCACGCTGTGGCGCATTTGCTACCGGCGGAACCATTGTTGTCAGCGACGCGACGGCGCGTCGGGTGTCGGCGCAGTTCGCGCTCGAGCCGCTCGGCGTGCAGCATCTGAAGAACGTCAGTGCGCCGGTGCTGCTGTATCACCTTTTAGAGACCGAGAAATCGTAGATGAATCGCGTCGCGGTGTTTGGCGGAGGCATGGGTGGGCTGGCGGCGGCGCATGAGCTGATCGAGCGCGGATTCGAGGTGGATGTCTACGAGCGTCGAGCGCTATGGGGTGGGAAGGCGCGGAGCTATGGAGTGCATGGCACGGGTGCCGAGGGCCGCAAGGAACTGCCCGGTGAGCACGGATTTCGCTTCTTTCCGGGCTTCTACAAGCACATTCCCGATACGATGTCGCGCATTCCATTTCCAACATCGAATGCGTCGGGTGTCGTGCTCGACAATCTGGTCGCGTGTTCCGAGGGGGAGCTGCTTGAGGATGATCGCAAGGCCACAATTTTTCCTGTGCGTTTCCCAGAAAGCTGGCAAGAGTTTCGCGACCGCATGCGCGACCTGCAGGGTCGCGGACGTCTGGGGTTCGCGGATGGCGAGTTGCGACACTTCGTTGGCCGCATGCTCCGTATCATGGTGAGTTGCCGTGAGCGTCGCATGGACGAGTTTGAGCAGACGCCATGGTGGACGTTCATTGGCGCCGAGACTCGCAGCGCGGCATATCGCAATCTGCTGGCGCGCGGTGTGACGCGCTCTCTCGTGGCGATGCGCGCAGAGACGGCGAGTACACGTACGGTTGGCGATATCCTGTCGCAGATGGTGTACTACGTGCTGACACCTGGTGCCACGGCGGATCGTGTGCTCAATGGCCCAACCAGCGAAGTATGGATTGAGCCGTGGCGCGCGCACCTTCGCGCCGAAGGCGTGCGGTTTCACGACGAAGCCAAGCTGGTGCGGCTGGAGTTAGGCAGCGACCGGCGCATCGCCCGTGCAGTAGTGTCGACAAAGAGTGCGGGCGACGTGGCGGTGCAGGCCGATCACTACATCGCTGCCGTGCCGTGCGAGGTGATGGCCGGAGTGGTCGAGGGCGCACTCGCTGCGGCGGCGCCGTCACTTCGTGGACTGGATCAGCTGCAAGTGCAGTGGATGAACGGTGTGCAGTTTTACCTTGCGCGCGACTACCCGATGGTGGCCGGCCACTGCATCTACGCCAACTCGGCGTGGTCGCTGACGTCGATTTCGCAGAACCAGTTTTGGCAACCGGCAGGGCGAGCGGTGGCGTCCTATGGCGACGGTCGGGTGAAGGGATTGTTGTCGGTGGACATTTCGGACTGGACCAGCAACGGTACGCTGACCACGACGCAACCTGCCGACGACTGCGAACGTGATGGGGTCATCAAGGAGACGTGGGCGCAAGTGCTCGCGCACCTGCAGCACAGTGGTCATCCGCCACTCACCGATGCGGATCTATTGTCGTCGCACCTCGATCACGACATTGAGCATCCGCCGCACGGCACCGGAGCGGCGAAGCAGCTTCGTGGACGGATGCCTGTTGGCACGCTCCGTGCCCGCCACGCCTCCGCCGCAACATCGACGGCAGCCGCCTCGCCATCGAGCGGTGGTGGGTCTGCGGTCTCGGCGCCGCGCGACATCGACACCGAGCCACTCCTCGTGAACACGATCAACTCGTGGGCCCATCGCCCGGAAGCATCCACCGAGATCCCCAACCTGTTTCTGGCGTCGGACTATGTGCGAACGCACACCGATCTGGCGACGATGGAAGGGGCGAACGAAGCGGGTCGGCGCGCCGTCAATGCCATCCTTGATGCGATCGGATCAGCGGCACCGCGTTGCCAGGTGTGGCCGCTCCACGAACCCATCCTCCTCGCGCCGTTTCGGGCGCTGGATTGGCTGCTGCTCAAGCTGCAGCGATTGGTGTCGCCCGCCGACCACTCGGCCGACGGATCGCGCCAGCGCAGCCCATGAGGTATCGTTGAGAATCAACCGCCTCACTGTTCCTCGTCAGCGCTGACCCTCGATGATCCAGAAAAAAGTCTGCATGATAGGGGTCTTCGGGGTGGGGAAGACCAGCATGGTGAAGCAGTATGTGCACTCGTTGTTCTCGGTGAAGTACCATTCCACCGTTGGCGTGAAAATCGATCGCAAAGTTGTGGATGTCGACGGCGAGCCGGTGACGTTGGTGCTCTGGGATATCGCAGGCAAAGACGCGGACGAAGACATTCCACCGAGCTACGTGCGCGGAGCGCACGCGGTGATTTTTGTCGTCGACATGACGCGACGGGAGACGTGGGCCGAACTCCCGGCGTTGTCGGCGTTAGTCGAGCAGACCGTGGGTGTCGTGCCGACCGTGGTCGCACTCAACAAGGCCGACCTACCGGAGCAGTGGGCTATGCGACCGGACGAGGAAGCACAGCTTGTCGCGCAGTGGAACGCGTTGCGAACCAGCGCAAAGACGGGGGAGGGCGTGGAAGAGGTCTTCCTGCGCATCGCGCGCGCTGTGCGCGAACGGCCGATCACATGACGGACGACTTGCGCGTGCGAACGGACGTTTTCGGCATGACGCATGTGGGTCGGGTGCGCGAGGCGAATGAAGATCACTTCGTTGTTGCGTCCCTTCGCAAAACACTGACGCTGCGCCACACCAACGTAGATCGTGCGCTGCTGCTTGAGCGCGACGCTGGCCCTGAAGCCTTGCTCATGTTAGTAGCCGATGGGGTGGGTGGACACGCCGGCGGCGCAGACGCGTCACGCGAAGCAGCGACGGCGATCGTCGAGTACCTCTCGTCGGCCGCGCATTGCTTCAACAATCTGGACGTGGACCATGAACACGAATTCATGGAACGCTTGGAGGGAAGCGTCCGTATCGCGCATGACCGCATCACGGCGGCCGCGGCGGGACATCATCCGCCCGCAACGACGCTCACCATGGTGCTGCTCGTTGCACCGCGCGCGTATGTCGTACACGTTGGCGACAGTCGCGCGATGTTCGTGCGCAAGGGGCGATTGCGCGTGCTCACGCGTGACCAGACGATGGGCGAAGAGTTGCTCGACGTTGGCGCCATCACGCAAGAGCAGGCGCAGCGCTCGCGATTTCGCGATCAGCTAACGAGCGCCCTTGGCAGTTCGGCGATGACACCAACACTGGGATTGGTTGACCTGCGCGCTGGTGACGTGCTCCTACTGTGCACTGACGGACTAACGAAGCACGTGACCGACGAGCGCATCACCGAAGTCCTGAGTGACCCGGGTACAGTGGAGCAGGTGACGGCGCGTCTGATGGAGGACGCGCTTGTTGGCGGCGGCACAGACAATATTTCCATCGTCGTCGCACGCCTTGTGGCGCGCGACGACTAACGGCCGATCAGGCGTGTGACGCCCACGACACTTCGCCTTTCGTGTACGGCACGCACGGATCGTAGCGCCCTGGCGATTCCACGTAGCGTTGCGCCTGCCGATAGCCGATTTCCGATGTGAAATAGCCGAGCAGAGACAACTCCTTGATCATGCGGAAGGCGTGCGCCGGTTGGTCACCGGTCTTTTTGTCCATGTACGCCTTTTGTTCTGCGTCAAGCGCTTCGAGCACGGCGAGTCGCTGCGCGGGAGTGGCGGCCATGAAGTTTGTTTTCGCGCTCGCTGTGCTGGCGTCGTTCACTGCCTGCATACCCTTGCGGAAAATCTGCTGATCGTTTGGCGCGTAGCAGTCGGTCACCATGGTGGCCATGAATGCACCAGTGCGCGCGGCCTTCGCCCCCGGCGTTTTCGTTGTCGGCAAAATGGTGTCCGCGATCTCGTCGAGCAGCGCGATCTCTTTAGTAGTGAACGGCGTGAACGCTTGCCCACCGGCGGCAACAGTAGCGTCCTTTGGCGCGCAGCCAGTCCAAAGCGCGCTGCCGCCCACGAGGGCCGCGCCGCCAAGCAGCGCGCTCACGCGTTTGATCGCTTCGCGTCGATCGATATGCAACGGGGTCTCGGTGTCGGGTGTCATGTTGGACTCCGTCTAAAGGTTGCGCTTGGTGAGTTCACCCACGGCGAAATCTGCGGCGCGTGCGGTGAGCGCCATGTATGTCAGCGACGGGTTCACGCAGGATGCCGACGTCATTCCAGAACCGTCGGTGACAAACACGTTGGGTGCGTCCCACACCTGGTTGTGTTTGTTGAGCACCGACGTTTTCGCGTCTTTCCCCATGCGCGCCGTGCCCATCTCGTGGATACCCTGACCCGGGAAATAGCCCATGTCGTACGTGTGCACGTCTTTCACACCGGCCGCCGTCAGCATCTCCGCCATATCGGCCATCATGTCTTTGCGCATCAGTCGCTCGTTCTCGCCGGTGGCGCAATCGATCTTGAGCACCGGCAATCCCCACTTGTCCTTCTTTGACTCGTCGAGCGTGACTTTGTTGTCGTGACTGGGCAACATTTCGCCAAACGCCATCCCGCCAATGGTCCATCGGCCTGGTTCGGCGAGCGAATCCTTAAACGCACCACCAATGCCCGCTTCGGCGATCCCGCGCGACCATCCATCACGACTGGCCGACCCCTGATAACCGAAGCCGCGCACGTAGTCGCGCTTGTCGCCAAACAGGTTACGGTAGCGCGGAATGTAGAAGCCGGTGGGACGACGTCCGTAGTAGTATTTGTCGTCAAGCCCTTCGAGGGTACCGTTGGCGCCCAGACGAAAGTGATGGTCCATCAGGTTGTGTCCAAGCTCACCCGAGCTGCTGCCGAGTCCACCGGGCCAGACATCCGTCGCGGAGCGCAAGAGTAACCACGCCGAATTGAGCGTTGAGGCGCAAAGGAAAATGATCTTGGCCTGATAGTCCGTGCTGGCGTTCGTGATGGCGTCGAGGACGCGAACACCGCTCGCCCGTTTCTTGTCTTTATCGTACAGCACTTCGCTGACAATGCTGAATGGCTTGAGGGTCAGCTTGCCGGTTGCAACAGCGGCGGGCAGCGTGGATGACTGGGTACTGAAGTACGCACCGTACGGACAGCCCAGCCAACACGCATCGCGCGACTGGCATTGACCACGGCCTGGCAGCGGCCTGGTGATATTGGCCGTGCGCGCATTGATGAGTCGGCGCTTGCCATCGAACAGTTTACTCAGTCGACCGCCTACCATCTCTTCGCCGCAATTGAGCGCGTGCGGTGGCATGAACTGTCCGTCGGGCAACTGGGCAAGACCGTCACGGGAGCCGGCGATGCCAGCAAACCGCTCGACGTGATCGTACCACGGCGCGAGTTCTTCGTAGCGGATCGGCCAGTCAACGGCGATGCCATCCTTGGCGTTCGCTTCAAAATCGAAATTGCTCCAACGATAACTCTGTCGCCCCCACATCAGCGACCGGCCACCAACATGGTAGCCGCGATACCAGTCGAAGCGCTTCGTTTCCGTGTACGGCGACTCTTCGTCCTTCACCCAATAGTCGAGGTTCTTCTCATTCAGCGGATAGTCGCGTTTGAGCACCGGATAGTGCTTGATCATCTCCTGCGTACGTCCGCCGCGATGGGCATACTCCCAAGGTCCTTTCGTCGCGTTGACGTAACCCGTGATATGCTCAATGTTGCGGCCGCGTTCGAGCAAGAGTACACGCAGTCCCTTTTCGGTGAGCTCTTTCGCGGCCCACCCACCGGAAATTCCTGACCCTACGACGATCGCATCGTACGTCTGATCCTGCACGGCGTCCTCCCGCGCCAGTTGACTGGCGGAGTACGGTGTGAAGTGCCTCGGTGTACCGTCACCTGATAGTGACTTAACGGCTAACTGCAACTGCTCGGGGGCTGCGCCCCGATACGAACGGATTTACGGATAGGAACCGAAACCAACAAAGGCTTTTGTTGTATCCGTTTCTATCCGCGAAATCTTTGTTATCGGGCGAAGCCCCCATGCAGTTTGCCGTTCTTATCCATCGAAATATCGGCGAACGACCCGTTCGATTCGCAATATGTGGTTTCGCGCGTGAGCTGGTACTGACGCGCCGCCACGCTATCGCGCCGTAATTTTATGCTGCGCGGAGAGAGCGACGGCGACGCCGTTGCTCCAGCCGAAACCGTCTTGTGTTGGGTACTCACCGCCGCCGGACGCTCGCGTCGGGTCGACGACGTCGTACTTCTCCGTCATCTTGCCCGAGGTTGTGTACGTCTTGCGATTGAGCGTGAGCCATCGTTCTCGCGCGATGTCGGCCAGGTCAGCACGGTTGTACCGTCGCACGCCTTCAATCGCCATCCATTGGAGCGGCGGCCAGCCGTTTGGCGCGTCCCACTGTTGTCCGGACGCCACGGTTGTGGTGACGAAACCGCCTGCGCGCAAGAAGTCTCGCTCGAGCCTCGCCGCCACGGCGCGTCCTTGTTCCGCCGTGGCCACGCCAAAGTAGAGGGGTGCCGCGGCGGCGAGCGTCGGGCGCGTGCGTTCCGGCGTGCCCGTGCGCCAGCGCACGTCGTAGAAATAGCCATCGCTGCTGTCAAACGCGTACCGCAGAATCGCTGCACGTCGTTTCTCTGCAGCGGCGGTGAAGGTTGCGCTGCGTGTGTTGTCGCCCGCGCCGTTTCGTCGTTTCAGCAGCGCGGCGATTGTTCGTTCTGCATGATAGAGCAAACTGTTGAGATCGACAGGCGCCAGCTCAGTCGTTTCGAGAGTGCGAAGGTCCCTGGGATCGCGCATCCACCGGCTGGAGAAGTCCCAGCCACTCTCGGCCGCAGCCCGAAGATTGGTGTAGAGCGCGGTGCGCGCGGCCGGCGTCAACGGTTGTGCCAACCGAAAATCCTCTCGGTACGACTCGGGTCGCGGCTCGGCGAGGTCATCATAGTATCGGTTGAGCAGCGTCCCGTCGGCGAGTCGCACAACGCGTCGTCGCGCCGAACCCGCGCGGACTTTCGCTGCGCCGTCCATCCAGAACGCGTATTCTCGCAGCATGCCGTCGAGGTAGGGCAGGGCTTGCGACGAATCGGTCGCCTCTGCATAGCGACCTACCATCGCGGCGAAGAACGGTGGTTGGCTGCGGCTCACGTAGTAGACGCGGTTGCCGTTGGGGATGTGCCCCACGGTGGTGATCAGATGCGCGAAATTGTCGAGCATGTTGCGCACCAAGTCGGTGCGTTTGTTGACGACCAATCCCAACATGGTGAAATACGAGTCCCAGTAGTACACCTCGCGGAACCGACCACCAGGAACCACGTATGAGTACGGCAGTGGCAACAGCGACGAGCGCGCATTGACCGAATCGCGCGACCGTGTCAAGGCAGGCCATAGGGCCTCAATGTGGGCTTCCATGCCCTGCGCGCGATCTGCCTTGGCGTCAGCGCCAACGCTGGTCGGTGCAATGAAGTTTCGCGTCACAAACGCCCGCAACGAGAAATCCGGTCGCGTTTTTTCGACCCTGTAGCGCGCGATGATGCATGCTGGCGCCGCCGCGGGTTGCGCGTCAACAAACGTTTTCGAGTCTGGAAAGACGTCGCTCATTTGTACATCGTGGAACAGGGATCCGAGATGATGCGCCGGATCGTAGACGCGCGCGCTGGCGCCGCGAATGGCGCGTCTTGGTGTTTGTGCAGTGGACGACGTAGGTGTCGCAACAGCGGCGACAACGAGTGCTGCACACGTGAGGGCGCCGAGGCACAGGTGACGAGAGCGGGTCGACTGATTCATAGGTGCGCCGGTTTGGTGATGCGGACACGCAGTGCGGCAATCGCTGCGCAGATCAGCAACACGCCGGCCAGTCGGACCACGTTTGCCGGGTTGCCACCTAACCACGCGTTGTAGAACAGTGGCAGCGTGAAGATCTGAATCATCATCGGGATGACGATGAACATGTTGAAGATGCCCATGTACACCCCCACGCGCTCCGGCGGAATGCTGCCAGCGAGCATCACGTACGGGTTGCCCATAATGCTCGCCCATGCGAGGCCAACCCCGATCATCGGTACGAAGAGCAAGGTGCGATCGGTAATGGACGGGATCCACAGCATGGCCAAGCCGGCCAACGTCAGGCAGATCGCGTGCATGATCTTGGGTCCGAAACGTTTGGTGAACGGTACCATCGCAAAGGCACCGAGAAACGCGACGAAATTGTAGAAACTGCCGATCTGCCCGTTCACCAGTCCCGCCTCGCGGAATCCAGCGGTTGATGCGTCGCGCGTGTTGAACAGCGTGAAGGCCAGCGACAACACGATGTATTGCCAATAACAGAACATGGCGTACCACTGAAACAGTTTCATCACGGCAAGCTGCTTCATCGTGTCGGGCATTTCGCGAAAGGCCTGGCTAGCCTCACGGAGCGCCGCCCCGAAACCGGTGGGGAGCAACTGGATCCGCTTCCGTTCCTCGGCAGTGAGCGGAATTTCCGGTGTAGTTCGCACCGTCCAGAGGATGGAGGTGATCGAGAAGAATGCACCGATAACGAAGGCCACGACCGTAATTTGCGGAATGCCACGCGCATTGACGGCGTCCTTGTTCATCCCAAGCACCACCAGGATGGAAGGCGTGAGATACGACAGGGTTTGTCCGAGACCGGTAAACGCACTCTGCGTGAGAAAGCCAAGTGAGTGCTGGCGTTCGTCGAGTCGATCGCTGACGAACGCGCGATACGGCTCCATCGTAATGTTGTTGGCTGCGTCAAGCACCCAGAGGATACTGGCCGCCATCCACAACGCGGGACTGAAGGGCATTGCCAGCAAGGCGAGACTACAAAGCACGGCTCCGACGAGGAAATACGGTGTTCGTCGCCCACGCGGATTGAGTGTTCGGTCGCTCATCGCACCAACAATCGGTTGCACCAGCAATCCGGTCATTGGCCCCGCAAGCCACAGTAACGGCAAACTCGCTTCATCAGCGCCGAGATACTTGTAGATCGGGCTCATGTTGCCTTGCTGCAAACCGAAACTGTACTGGATTCCGAAGAATCCAATGTTCATGTTGACAATCTGCCAAAACGAGAGCAACGGTCTCGCTGGCGATGCGACGGCGGGGTTCTTCATGGGCAACCTTTCGGTGAGGCGGCGGTGGACGTCCAGAGTTGGCGAGAAGATGACGCGGTTGTGTTACTGCGCGCGTTATGCGGGGAGGACGGGATTCATGCGTCGCTGGCCGCAACAGCGAATTACCGCGCAATTTTTGCGCGTGATGCGATTATGGCGGGAACGGCAGGGTTGCTGCTGCGTGACGCCGTGGTGACGCGCGCATTCGTGTGTACGCTGGAACGGCTGCGGCAATTTCAGGGTGCGGAGGGACAGATCGCCTCCAACTTTGAGCTGCGACCCGACGGCACACATCAGCTGAGCTTCGGTAGTCTCGCCCCGCGCATCGACTCGGCCACGTGGTACTTGCTTGGCATCGCGTTCGGCGCGAAGGCTGGCGCGCTTGATCCCGCGGCGTACCACGCGTCGGTTCATGCCGTCGTGCGATTGCTGAACGCGATCGAGTATAACGAACGCCACCTGTTGTACGTACCCACTGGAGGGAACTGGGCGGACGAATACATCACCGAGGGTTACATCCTGTATGACCAGGTGCTGAGAGCATGGGCGCTGCGTCTGCTCGGTGAGGTGTATGACGAATCGGCATGGACTGCGAAATCGGCGCGCATCGGTGAAACGATCCACGAGCGCTATTGGCTCGATGTGGAGCGAAAGTACGGGCATCCCATCGCGTCCTTCTCGCCGGGACGTGTGCAAGCGATGTTCGATCTTGCGGCATGCAGTTTGCTGTCGTTGTCTGGCGTGGCGCCGACACTTGGCGCCGCAGCGCTTGACTGGATTGATGACACGTTTCTCACCCAGTCGTCCCTGCCGCCGGCGTTTTATCCCGTCATCGTCGAAGGTGACAGTGACTGGCCCGCATTGCGTCGGTACCACCTGCATGCGTTTCGCAACGCGCCGCATGAGTATCACAACGGCGGCATCTGGCCGATCTGGTTGGGTTGGTGCGCGCTCGCTCTGGCGCAGGCCCAGCGTTCGTCGGCGCTTCAGCGACTGGCGAGTGAAGTACAACGGCGACTTAACGCACCGAAATCGTTTGCGTTCGAAGAGTATCTGCACGGCGTTACTGGTGTACCAACAGGCACACCTCACATGGCCTACTCGGCGACGGGTTGCATCTTCATGGCGCACGCTGGGCGCGCCGACACACGGGAGTTTTTTGCGCGATGAGCCATCGCACCGAACACACGACGATGCCACAGGCGACGACACGATCCTCGTCGGTACTTGCCGGCGAGCTATTTGCGCTGCTGCAGGTACGGATGTCGACGCAGCCCGCC